>JBNGDO010000055.1:0-2702 GCA_049975385.1 Anaerolineae bacterium
CAGGATTCCGATGATTACCAGTTTATGCAGCACCCTCATCCAATACCTCCGTCTCCCCACCGACCGCTCCAGCCGCTCGTGCATCCTGTGTGCCAGGCATTGCAGCCTGGGGCGCCGCCAGCCGGACGACCAAATCTTCCAGATCCAATGCCTGCCGCATCTGCTCAGCCGCGATGCGCAGCATAGACTCCATATCCAAAGTTTCACGGATTCGGCCCGTCACTTCACCAATGATCTGCTCGCGGGCCGCGCGGCGCTGCGTCTCTTCAAACAAACGCGCACTGTCAATGGCCTGGCTGGCCTGCATGGCGACCGCTTCGAGCAACACTTTATCTTGTGCGGTCCACGCTGGTTGATCGGCCCGGCGCGTGGCAGCCAGCCGACCAATGACTTGATTACGAACTTGCAGCGGTAGGACCAGTGCAGTCTCCGATTCGAGGCGCGGCAACGTCTCCTCCGTCAACGGCGCAGCCGTAGGCGCGTGATATTCGACGAAATCTGTAACCCGTGAGCGCAAGAACGCCTCCCACCCGCGTCCCGTCAACATCTCGTTGGAACGCTCCAATTCTTGCAGGCTGGCTTGTGCCTGACGGAACAAACGGGCATTTTCCAATGCGATAACCAGTTGATCGGCCATACTTTGGAAGGCCGCCACATCGCTCTCGTCAAAGGCTTGCGTACGCACGCTTTGCACGTCCAATGCGCCAATGATGCGCTCACCCAACAACAACGGCAGTACCATTTCCGAGTGCGTCTCCGGCAAATGCGGATTGGCAAAACGGATGGCTTCTTCACCCACGTCCAAAGCAATGCGCGCGCGTTTATTCGCGCACACCCACCCCACCATCGAGTTACTACCGACCGCCAGCTTGTGCTGATCCGCCAACATTATTCGTCCGGCCTCGCCCGTTCCCATACGCAACACCGCGTCCTGACCGGTTTCATCAAGCAAGAAGATGGCCACGTAGTACAAGTCAAACCGATCCTTGATTAACTCAACGACATAACGCAGCAGCGCTTCAGGGTCGAGAATCTGGCTGGCCGCGTGGCTGACTTCAGCGCCGGCCACTACCTGCGCGGCGCGGCGCTCCAACGCTTGCGTGCGTTCGGCCACCCGCACTTCCAATCCTGTGTAGATTTCTTGCAGTTGCGTTGCCATCGAACTAAAAGCCTGGCCAAGTGCGTGAATCTCTTTAACGCCGGAGGCTGGCAGCGGTTGCGCCCATTGCCCCTGCGCTAGTTCTCCGGCGGCCTGGCTGAGTCGCCGCACCGGTTGCGCCACGGAGCGCGCCAGGCCAAACGCCGCGACAAGTCCAACCAAGACTGCCAGCCCTGTCAACCCCAAGCCGCGCAACGTTGCAGTACGCACAGTGTCGACGATGCGTTCGGTGGATTGGTAAACAAAGACCGCGCCGCGTTGTTCCCCTTGTGCATCCAACAATGGCGCCGCCGCGCGCAGCACATCATCGGTTAACTCGGACTGTGACGTTCCATCCCGGCGGGCGAGCGCGATGAGTTTCCAGTCCGCATCATCCGTGACCCGGTCGTAGCCCGGCAACGGGCGGGTGCTGGCAGCCAATACCGCGTTGTACTCGTTGACAATGCGAATAAAAGCAATATCACCTTTGCCCGTGAGATTATCTACCAGGGCCTGCATCGCAGCATTGCGTCCGACTTGGGCCTCGTCCTGCCACAAGTATGTGCTGGCGTTGGCAAGCAACGTGGTCACGGCTTCTACGTCATGACGGCTCGTGTCAATGATGTTGTTCGTAGCATCGCGGATGAGCACCCAACTCAATAGGCCTGTCGTCACCAGCATCAGCACCGTAATCAGCAAAACTAGACGTGCATAAAGACTCATACCAAACTCCTAATCGAGAGTCTTACCTTTTTACACCTTATTATTCCTTAACTGTCAGGTCAACACCATACCATTTGAGCGACAGTTGCGTAAGCGTGCCATCTTGATGCATTTGCCCGATGATCTCATCAATCGCGGCCAGCAAACTCTCGCTCTTCGGCACACTTTTATCCAGAGCAACAGCCAGGGATTCGTAAAACACCGGCGCATCCACTGAGACCAGCGGCCCGCCGGCAGAGACGGCGTCAGTCACCAACACCAACGAGGTCAGCACGCCTTCAATCTCCTGGCTGCCAGCCTGCAACGCTTGAATGCACTCAGCGTCCGAGGCAACGGTCTTCACCGTAACGCCATGGACTTGCATGAACGGTGCATCACCTTCCAATTCCAATCGCCCGTTCAGATAATCTTCGTAGGTCGTTGAGGAACCAACGCACACCACGCGCCCAGCAAAATCCTCGACGCGTGTCACTTCTGCCGCTAAATCAGCACGCACGGCAAACTGCGCAGGCGTGTAATAATAGGGAACGCTAAAATAGAGTACTTCTGTACGCTCTTTGGTCACGGCCGCCGACGCCACAACGATATCCCATTGACGATCCCAGTTACCAGCAATGACAGCATCCCACTCCGGGGTGACAAACTTGGGTGTAACGCCCAAACGCCGGGCGATTTCACGCGCTACGTCAACGTCAAAGCCATCCAATGTACCATCTTCCTTTAAAAAGCTTTGTGGGGCGTAATTAGGATCGCTGGCAATCCGAATTTCTCCTCTGGCCTTGACTTCGCCGAGAAGATCCTCGGACCGTTCCCCACATGCAACCAACAACAAACCCACTAG
>JBNGDO010000055.1:2712-28324 GCA_049975385.1 Anaerolineae bacterium
ACCTAGCATTTGTAATTGCACGGCGACTTGCTCTGCACCAAGCGCCTGTGCTACCTCTTGGACCATTGCGCCGAGCACCTGCTCGAGCGTGAGACTGGCGCGAATGCGTGCAGTGATCTCGCCTACCAACTGCTCCTGCACGGCCCGCCGCTGCACATCGTCGAACAACCGCAAACTCTCGATCGTTTGCGCGAGTTGCCCGGTCACGTCCTCGATCAAGGCCAATTCCTCATCGGTCCACGGACGGCCATCGGGATGTTCCCCACCGAGAGCGCCCACCACCTGCCGGTTGACCACCAACGGCACGGCAGCGCCTTCACCCTCAGCTACCGCTGCACCACTGTCCACGGCTCGTCTCATCTGCGGGAGCCACTCTACTTCCGGCGTGATTTGATTTTGCCGATAGGCGAATCCCGGTTGCACGCGGCCTGACGCTACGACGTCCTGCCAGGTTTGCTCTGCGTAGCGGCGCTGCACTTCCTGAGCCTGCGTCAGCGCCGCAACCAGCGCATCCACGGTCGTGTTGAGGTACTCGCCCAGCGCGTGCAGTTCGCGGTCGCCCTCAACGTCTTCTTCCAACTCACCCACGTCCACGCGCGCCGTATAATCCCCCGCAGCCACGCGCGATAAATAGTCAACGTATCCGGCCACGGTCTCACGGAGGTGCGCCGCCGAGTGCGCCTCCCGTTCGCGGGCCTCGCGCTCGGCCATAGCCAATGCCTCGGCCTGATGCGTGGCCTGAACCAGTTCGAGGCTACGTTGCTGCTCCACAGCCCTGGCTTGCTGGGTCTGGCCGACAAATACCCCCGACACCGAAGCCGTCACACCAAGCACGACCAGGAAGAAAACAATTTCGATTATCCAACTCGAAGCATCCGGCAAGCGTTCCGGACGCAATACTTGATTTCTCTCCAAAATCGCCAGCGTCAAGTAAACGGCCGCGACCACGACAGACGCCAGCCGCAACGGTTTTGCCCCACCGAGCAGTCCGGCGACTACGACGGTTATGATGAGGCCAACGGTTACCGGTCCGGTAACACCTCCGAGCAAATAAATCGCCACAGTCAGACCAATCATCGCCCCCAGCAGATAGGACATAATAGCCCAACTCAATTGATTGCGACGAATAAGCCACAAACTGATGCCGCACAACACAATGAACGCCAGGATTACCCCTATCATGAAAGGAGCCAAAAACTGTGACGCAGTGAACAGCAGATTCACAAAAAAGACCAAGACCACGGACGCAGCTACCATTGAAAGCAGGATGATCGTCCGGGCCAGCCGCGTGCGCTGGGTCTGCTCTCGATTCATCACAATGGGCGAGGATTGCGTGTTCGTCATTTTCCCCTCTCCTCTGGCGCAACGGAGGCATTTCTCTGTCCGACATCAATCCGCGCCACCATGTTGGCTTCCAACGCGTCCCCCAGATGCCGGAGCGCGCGCTGGATGGCCTCATCGACGGTGAGTGCGCCGCGAATCTGATCGGTGATCTGGCGGGTCAGGCGCTCGCGGGCAGCGGTATGCTGCGTTTCTTCGAGCAGCCGCAGGGTTTCGGCAACGATGCCCATACGTTCGGCAATCGTTTCGACCAGGGCAATCTCGTCCTCGGTCCATCGCCGTTCTTTATCTTCGTCGTGGATGCCCAGCGTGCCGATGACCTCATCACGCAGCGAAATCGGCGCAGCTAGCGCGGCATAATCGACATCCCGAGCGTCGCCGGATAGAACAACGACATCCTGGCGGGTGAGCGCCTCTCTAGTTTCGGGCAGAACACTCGCTTCGCGCAAAGGAGCAACGCCAGGGCGCGTCACCTCATAATCCGTAAGAAGCATCGACTGACGGCCACTCCAGGTTTCGCGCACGTACTGCCGCTGGATCATTTCCAGGTCGCGCAGGGCGCTTTGCGTTTGTTCAAACAACCGGATATTTTCGATGGCGTTCGCTAACTGATCGGCCAGGGCCTGCAAAACCGTGATATCGTCCTCTCCGAACGCGGAGGCTTCGGTGCTTTGGATCGTCAACGCGCCGATAACGCCAGCACGGCTTCTGAGCGGCAACGCCAGTTCCGAACGGGTCTCCGGTAGCAGCGGGTTCTCGAAACGCACGGCCTCGGCACCTACATCCAGCGCGATGCGCGCCTCTCCCGTGGCCACGCACCGTCCGATCATCGAGCTGCCTCCAACTTCTAGACGGTGCCGGCGGGCGACCATCTGCGCGCCGGCCTCACCGGTACCGGCACGGAGCACGGCCCATTGCCGCCGTGACGCGCTGGCAAACTCAGCCGGAGCAGTCGTCGTATCCACCAGGAACAGCCCCGCATAGTAAAGGTCCAGTTGCTCGTGTAGCAAATCTACAGCTTGTTGGAGCAAGGTGTCCACCTCCAACACCTCACTCGCTATCCGCGCCACGTCGGCCACCGTTTGGAGTTGCCGGTCGCGCCGCCGCATCAAAGTTTCGGCACGTCTGCGTTCGGTAATGTCGCGGGTCATGCCCACGAAACCGGTGACCTGTCCATCCGCATCACGCAAAGGTATTTTCGTACTGGATACCCACTGGCTTTCACCCGTGGTCTGATCTACCACCGGCTCTTCGCGATCGATCAGGGCTTCCCCAGCATCCATCAGTTTTTGTTCGTCGGCGTAATATTGCTCTGCCAGTTCCTGCGGGAAAATGTCGAAGTCGGTCTTGCCGGTGACTTCCTCCTGCGTTTTGGCACCCAGAACGTTCAGGTGCGCAATGTTGTTGACCAGGAAACGGCTCTGGCGATCCTTGATGTAAATGTAGTCCGGCAGGTTATCGATGAGGATGCGCAGCAGATTGCGCTCCGCGTCCAATTCTATCTCTGCGGTTTTGCGCTCCGTAATATCCGACGAAATACCAAACGTGCCGATGATGTTGCCTTCACGGTCGCGCATCGGCATTTTGGTCGTCGCCACCCACGTGTCAGGGCGATCTTCCCAGGTCTCCCGTTCCTCGAGTCCCACGAGCGGCTCACCGGTACGGATGATGCGCTGCTCGTCCTCGTAAGCGGGACGGGCGTGCTCCTCGGTGAAATAATCGAAGTCGCTTTTGCCAATGGCGTCCGCCGGATCACTCAATCCAAAACGCTCGGATTGCGAACGGCTGACACGGAGGAAGCGACTCTCGCGATCCTTGAAGTAGATGGTATCCGGGACGTTGTCCATCAAGGTGTTCATCAAATACTGCTCGAACTCCAGGGCTTCGTACAGCCGGGCATTGGTGATGGCGTTGGCGAGCTGATCCGCCAGGGTTTGCAGCACGGTGATGTCTTCGGGAGTAAAAGCGCCCTCTTGCGTGCTCTGAATCGTCAACGCGCCGATGACGTCCCCGCGACTGACCAAAGGCAATGCCAGTTCCGAGCGCGTGTCGGGCAACAATGGATGCGGCTGGCGTACTTTCTCTTGCCCCACGTCCAATGCGATACGCGCCTGCCGGTTGGCAACACACCAACCGATCATCGAAGTGCCACCTACCCGCAAGCGGTGTCCCTGTGCCACCATACGCTTCCCGGCCTCGCCCGAACCCGCCTTCAAGACGGCCCATTGCACAGCAGCATCCTCCGGATCAGGTTCCACCAGGAACAGGCCGGCATAATACAGGTTGAAGCGGTCACGCACCAGCGTCACCACCTCCTGGATCAGATCGTCCGGATCAAGCACCGCACTCGCAGCGCGGGAAACTTCGGCGGCGGTCTGCAATTGCAGCGCGCGACCGGCCAGCCGTTCGGTGGTCAACACCCCCTGCAACGCGCTGCTGATTTGCGCACGCAACGTGTCGTAGATGGCGCTTTCGCGCGGGCCGACCTCGAAACACGCCTGTCCGAGGTATTCATCCCTGAAATGCAAAGGTTCGATCACCAGACTGTAACGCCGGTCTTCGGGGAGCAATCCCGCCGGCAGCAGGTCACGCACGGGATATCGCTGTTTTTCTCTCCTTTCCAAACCGCGCGTGCGATCGAAGGCCAATAACAACTGCGACATCGTCGAAGACGAAGGCGCCGTCTCCGGCGTCAGCAGACCCGTATACATCGATAGATAGAAGCCGGGGATTCCTAACTCAGGCAATCCGTGAAGCATAGCATTCAGCAAATCGTCGAGCACACCCGCAGAGACAAACACCCGGCCAATTTCACGCAGGATACTATCGCGTTGGGCCGCTTGCAGTCGCTGGCGCGCCTGAGCTTGCTGTGCCGCGCCGGCAATCAAAACACGCGCCTGCTGCAGCAGGCCCTCGATGCGCTGCGACGATACCCCATCGCCAGCGCAGGCAAGCGTATGGGAGCGTAAAGCAGAGATGCTGTTCTGCCAGGCCATCACATCGTCCTGTTCCAGCATCGTCTGGCGCATGAGATCAGCCAGCACACGTAAGAAGCCCTCGGAGGAGGCGGCTGTGTCCTCTTCCTGCACCGCAACGACGAAAGCATCTACCAATCGCGTAACGCGCGCCATGGCCGCTGCGCTGGTATGATCGGATAACGGTTCGCTGGCAATCGCCCCCACCATATCGGACAGCAGCGTTTCGCGGCGTGCAGCCATAGCCGCTGGGAAGGACACAGATGGTTCAGCGGAAATCTCCACCAGATGTGTTTCCGCTTGCCGCACAACAGCATCCAAACAACCACAGGACTGGCGTACCATCAACTGCGTGTGCAAGTTGACCTGTGGCGGAACGGTTTCGCCTTGCAGTTGCGCCAACACCAGTTCCGCCGCCCGGCGGCCCTGCTCGTGCAAAGGCTGGCGCGCCGTCGTCAGCGTGGGGATGACGTAGCGGCTCTCCTCAATGTCGTCGAAGCCAACGAGCGCCACATCGTCGGGGATACGGATGCCGCGCGCCTGCAAGATACCCAATAGCTGAAGCGCGATCCCGTCATCGTTAGCGACCAAGGCCTCAACATCAATACGCGGGCGCAATTGTCGCTCATCAAACAGCAACTCGACGCCAGTTGCAGGTGTGTTGTAGTGAATGCCAGGGATTACGAGGTCGGGATCAACCGCAATCCCATGTTCGGCCAACACATCGGCGTAGGCATTATAGCGCGCATCATTCTCCGCGTGGCCCTCCTGTTTGTGGAAGAAGGCGATGCGCCGGTAGCCATGCACATCCATAAGATGGAGCATCAGGCCGCGCATACCGTGATCATTGTCCATCAGCACACTAGGGATGCCATCCAACGGTATGGCGATGCTGGCCATGGGCAGAGGCCGGTAACGCTCACAAAACGCCTGCAATTCCTCCTGGCTCACCGGCGTTCCCAACGATCCGGAAGCGATGATCAACCCATCCAAATGTTCTTTGTCGATCAGGTCATAAAGCACATTGTCCATATCATCGGGATGCGGCTCACTGTGCAAAGAAGCGCCGACGAAACAGAGTAAATTCACATCCCGCTCGCGCGCCAGGGACTCCACACCCTGCCAGATCGCGTTGTGATACCCCGATGTAAGTTGATCGATAAGGAAGCCAAGCTTAGGCCGGCGCTGTGTAGATGCAGGTGCGCCTGCCGGTTTTCTGCGGGACGAACTGCCGCCCGTACGTCTACTCTGCTTCGCCATTGTCTCCTCCGTCAGGCTGCCGGCGATCAGGTTGCCCGATCTGTTCTACACCTTCTACCTGAGTGCCCCAGTGCACGTAGACACGCGATCCACCCAGCGTCCTGTTCAATGCCTCGGTCGTGACGCGCATCAACGCCGATAGGTCAGCCGCGCGCTGCATCTCATCTGAAATTTCACGGATTACGCCCTCGCGAGCGGCGCGGAGTTGTGTCTGCCGGTAAAGACGCGCGCTTTCCAACGCCTGGCCCATTTGCTCGGCCAGCGTTTCCAGCAGGGTCACTTCCTCACGTGTCCAGTTTAGGTCCAGCGAGAGCCCCGTGGCATCCTGGCTCTTGCTGAAATTCAGCACGCCCACAACCTGATCGCGCACCAGGATGGGGACGGCGAGCGTCGGCATCCCATCGGTATAGCCACGAACACTCTGGCGAGTACGGCGTGCGGCGTGCATCTCGGAGCTCCACTCACCCTGCGCAGGGAACAGGGACACATCCGGTTTTTCACCATCCGCTGCTGCACCCGTCACTGCGCGCGCGCCGACATAGCCGGTGGTGGCGCGGGTGCGGGCCAACAGATCCCAATCCTGGCGCATTTGCGAGCCGTAGGCGCGCCGTTCGGCCTCGAGGGCTTCCTGCGCTTGTGCCAGCAGGCGCGCGTTGTCGATGGCAATCGCCACTTGATCGACCAGCGTTTGTAGCACCGTCAAAGTCGCCTCATCGAAAGCATCCGGCTGGGTGCTCTGCACGCTCAACGCGCCGAGTACCTGATCCCGCGAGCGCAACGGCAAAGCCGCCTCCGAGCGGGTATCCGGCAGCTCCGGGTTGATCACGCGCACCTCATCGACTTCGGCACGTGAGGCCACGCGGGCTTCCGCATTCGCGATGCTCCATCCGATCATGCCCTCCCCCACACGGATACGATGCTGGCGCGCCAACATCGCCTGCCCGGCCTCCCCCGTACCCGAACGCAACACCGCCCACGTCCGGGTTTCGTCCACCAGGAAGAGGCCGGCGTAGTACAGGTCGAAACGCTCGCGGATCAATTCGACGACCTGGCGGATCAATACGTCGGGATCCAGGATCGAAGCTGCCGCGCGACTCACCTCCGCCGAGGCTTGCAAGTACGCCGAGCGTTGTTCGAGATCGGCAGTACGCGAGGTCACCCGCTGCTCCAACGTATCAATGGACTCGCGCAACTGTCTGGTCATGCCGTTGAAGGTACGCGCCAGAAGGCCCAACTCGTCCTCACTCACCACCGGTGCAGCACGGGTCAAATCGCCCTCGGCAATCGCAGCAGCGGTGGCGGTCAGTTCGTCAATCGGCGCAAAAGCCTGGCGCATGGTAAAAAAGGTCAGCCCGCCCAGCAATAGTGCCCCGAGAACCAAGATGACCACGCCAGTATGACTAAACTCCATGAGTGAGGCGCGCAACTCCGCAGATTCTTGTTGTGCGATGATGCCCCACCCGTTATCCAATGCAGCCACGTAGGCCTGCCACTGCCGGCCCTCAGGATCGACGAAACTGAACTGCCCCTCTTCACCTTCGCGCAATTTTTGAGCCACCGGGGAATCGTGAATATCGACGATTTCGGCAGAAAACGCCGGGTCGGGATGGGCGATAATGCGATCATCAGCGTCCACCACATACGTCACGCCGGTTTCGCCAAAACTCGTCACGGCAACCTCGTTGGAAAGTCGATCCAGCGTGGCGGCAAACATGCCGACGCCGACAAGATTTTCCTGTTGATCATGAACCGGCATCGAGACAATGAGCGCCGGTTTTCCGCTCGTGCGCCCGATCGCCACCTGGTAAGCAAGCGGAGCGCCATCCCGCACTTCCTGGAACCACGTACGGTCGCTATAATCCGTCAACGGGTTACCATCGCTGCGCGCCACGTTCATCCCGCTCAGGTCGGTCGTGCTGACCATGTAGATGTGTTCGTAAACCGCATCCATGGCCGTCAAGACCGGCTCTTGCGTAGCAGGATCCATCCCCTGAATTTCCGGCTGCGTCATCACCTGCTGCAACGCCTTGACGTTGTAATCGAGCCACAGTCGCACGCTGGTCGCCAACAGGCGGTTCGTCGCGCTCAGCGTTTCGACCGACTGGCTTTCGATAACCCTGGAAGAGCGAAAAATCATAAAGCCAACGAGGGCGAGCAGGATGGGAAGGGCGATCGCCAGCGTCAGCACAGTCAAACGTGGGCGCAAACGTCCACGTTGGGCGCGGCGTTCAGAAATCATCTGCTGGAACGCGGTATAGGCATAACCCAACGCAAAGAATGTGGTGGTGATCACCGACGTTGCGCCTGACCCGATGAGAGCGCGCAGTCCAAACTGCACGGCGACCGCGAGACATTGTGTGATCAGCAGCATCCAGGCCAAATGGCGCGTCGCACGTGGCGTTTCGCGGCTGATAAGCGTCCACAAGATTGGCACAAAGGGCAACAGCGAGAAGACATAGACATAAAGCGGTCGTATAACGCGCACCACACTCCCGGCCTCGTACACGCCGCTGGCGATGTAGCCACCGGTGTAACTCGCAGCATCCAGGCCGATGTACCACAATCCGGTATTCCGGAGAGCATCGATGGCGGTCAACACCATCGGCAGAAAGACAAGCGTGTGCAACAACCAGCCCAACCACTGCCGTCGCCCTTGCATCCACTGCGGTTTAAGCAAAACTATGGCCGTCAAAAGCAATCCTACTTCCGCCGGCTCCGACGTCATCGCCAGGAGCAAGGTGGGTAAGACAGCCTCCGCAGCTTGCGCAGCACCAAATAACATCCCCATGCCGAGGTTATTGACGGCAAAGATGAACAGCAGGAGGCTGACGTGATGATTGGCTGTATGCCGGCTATTGAGGAGCAATATGTACAAGGCCAATATCAGCTCCAACAAACCGGCCAGCCACGCTGCAACTTGCAGGGTCTCGTTCGTCAACAGGGGATTCATGCCTCGACCTCCTCTGCAGCCATTTCCACCAACGCTTCGCCGCTCAGCCGCACCTCGACACGGGCAAAATTCAGGGTGCTGACCATTTCCCGGACGGCGTTCTGGAGCACCTGGTCGATGTCCAACGAGGTACGCATCTGCGCGCTCAATTCACCGCTGACCTGTTCGAGGACGGCCGCGCGGCGTGATTCCTCCAACAGACGGGCGCTTTCTAATGCTGCACCCAGGCGTGCCGCGACTTGTTCGACCAGGACAACAGCCTCAGAGGGAACCTCCGGGTCATCGAAACGCAGGTTGAGCACGCCGAGGACTTCGTTGCGCACCCGGACGGGAACGCTCAACGCGCCCTGCATCTGACTGGTCTCTTCGTCAACCTCAACAGTGCTCTCCGGCATGATGCTGGTGGCGACGGTCTTTCGCTGCTGTAGGGCAACCCGTGCTTCGGGCAATAGCTCAGTCGCCGGTTCAACGTCAACCAGACGATAGCGATAGCCAAAGGTGTTACGATAATTCTCCAGGAAGTCGCGCCACGATTCTCGGGTCAGTTGACCAGTCGCCAGCTCGAGTTCGCGCATGTTCTCTTCCATCCGGCGCAGCAAGCGAGCATTCTCGATCGCGTTGGCAAGCTGGTCGGCCATGGTCTGGAGCGTGGTGATGTCTTCCTGGGTGAAAGCGCCCGGTCGCGTGTCCTGGATCGTCATCGCACCAATTACGCGACCACGGCTGAACAGGGGCAGGGCCAATTCCGAGCGCGTTTCCGGCAATAATGGGTTCTGACGATGTACGGCTTCGCTTTGTGTGTCAAACGTGATGCGCGCTTCGCCCGCAGTCACGCACATACCGATCATTGAAGCGCCGCCAACTTCAAGCCGGTGATTGCGCGCCAACATCACACGACCAGCCTCACCGGTGCCGGCACGCAAGATGGCCCAGCGCTGGCTCTCGTCAACCAGGAAGATACCGACATAATAGAGGTCGAAACGCTCGCGGATCAAATCCACCGCCTGCGGCAAGAGTTCGTCCAACGTGAGGATAGACGTCGCCACCCGCGAAATTTCCGACGCTGCGAGGAGACGTGAAGCGCGGCGCTGGATGTCCGAAAGCAGCCGCTGCGTCTCCAGCGCCAGGCCCATTTCCGTGGCGATAGTGCGCACCAACGTGAGATGATCCTCGGTCCAGGCAGCATCTTCCGTAGCCTTGAAGCCCAAGACGCCAACAACTTCCTCACCGTATAGCATGACCGGCGCGGCCAAAGTCTGCCCGCCATCCGGGTCTTGTGTCACCACCACATCGCTTTGTTGTACAGCTTCGGTCATCGGCGAAAGCCAGGCCGTATCGGTAACACCGCGAGATTCATCGGAGTAGAAGTAGCCCGACACGGGTTCGGCGCGCTCCTCCCACGCGCCCTGAATGTAACGCCGTTGCGCCACCAGCACATCCCGCAGCGCCTCTTCTGCACGACGCTCTGCCGCCTCTGCCTCACGTTGCGCACGCTCCTGCTCGCGGTCCAGGAGTGCGCGGAAGATCACATCACTCAAACGCTGCGCCAGACGATCATACATGCGCCATTGTTGGCCACCCCACACGACCATAAAACCGAGCTGGTGTTCTTGCAAGGTAAGTGGCCTGATGATGACAGTCCGCTGGCGTTCCTCGAACAAGATTTTTCTCGGAACCAGCAGCCGGGATAGAAACAACGGCCCATCTGGATACAGTTCAACCTCGGGGGTATAGCCAGTGCGATAAGTGTCATACTCGAAAAGCAGGCGCACGTACTCCGCCAGAGGGTTTTCGTCTTCATATAACGATACAAAGCAACACTCAATGCCAATGATGGAGAATAAGCCATTCAAGGCTGGCGCCAACTCTTGCAGGTGTAAGGTCGTGCCCAACGTGGCGTCAATCTGCCCCAAGAGCGCTTCCTGCTGCTCGAAGAGTTGCCGCCGGTACGCTTCCTGGCGTCGCTCTGCGTCGCCAACCAAAAGACGTGCTTGTTGAAGCAGGTCTTCAGCACGATGACGTGTATCTTGATCACCCAGGTGGGTCAAGGTGTGACGCCGCATCTCCGTGAGAAGGTGGTGCCAGGTTCCAAAGCTCTCCCCTGTGTAACGTGCCTCGCGCAAAGCCTGGTCGAGAAGGGTCAAAAAATCCTCAGACGATGAGTGTTCTTGCACGGCAGAGATGAAGGCATCCCACATCGGTTCGGGAACATTCGCGAAGGGTGGAATAGGCTCATCTACACCATCGAGCTTTGCTTCGAGCGGAATTTGCAGCACCGTCCCCGGCAGACAACCACACGACCGGCGCACAACCAGCTCGGCCGGCACCATATCTCTCTCTTCCACCGGTTCACCACGCAACAGGTGCAACGCCATCTGCACAGCCCGGTGTCCCATCACCTGGGTCGGCTGCCGCACGGTCGTCAGCGGAACGTCCAGGTTCTGCGCGGCGACGGAATCGTCAAAGCCCACGACGACCACGTCTTCGGGGATACGCAGACCGTAGCTCCGCAGCACTCCCATCGCTTGTATCGCCATATCGTCGTTCGCGGCGATGACGGCCCAGGGTGCGGTGTCCGTCTCCTCACGTGGCGCCGCCAGCATCCGCGGCCACAAAGCTTCCATCGCCTCATGGCCGGCGGAGAAGTTGCCGACCTCAACGAGGTCAGGATCCAACGGGATGCCGTATTCTTCGAGTAGCGTAGTATAGGCACGGTAACGTTCATCAGCATCGATGTTGCCCACAGGTCCGCGAATGAAGGCTAAGCGACGACATCCGTGAACTTCGATCAGGTGCTTGATATTCGCATACATACCGCTGTAGCCATCGACCAGGACCGAAGGCATACCTTCATGCACCATGATGACCCCAACAAGCGGTAGCGCAGCACGAAGATCGTCAACATAGGCGTTGAATGTTTCAGATTTTACCGTATAGGCGATGTTCCCGGAAACGATAGCGCCATCCAGCACATCGGCATCCGGTAGTGCATAAATCGCATCCCCCCCCTCGACGCCTTCGTCCCCCAACGTGCTGATCACGTAGCAGAGCAAGTTGACGTCGAGCGCCTCAGCCGCGTCCGTCACGCCCTGCAAGAGCGACTGTCCCCACCATGAGGTGGTCTCTCCAATGAGCAACCCAATGGTGGGCCGCGTCGTCACGTGG
The DNA here is from genome assembly GCA_049975385.1 of Anaerolineae bacterium. GTDB lineage: Bacteria > Chloroflexota > Anaerolineae > B4-G1 > SLSP01 > DSWT01. Next base: position 14,404 of record JBNGDO010000055.1, read on the forward strand.
TGACGCGCGTCACGAATGATTTCTGGAGATATTTTGTGCGTCCTCGTCTGAAGAACCATAGTTGCTCCTAGTTCGCTCCGGTGTCGCCCTGCGCGCGGGCCTTGGCGCCGATTTCCAGCAGTTGCTCGCGCGTCCCCAGACGTGCTACCGCGGTCGAAACGCCGAGCGCCTGGCTCAACGATTCCAACGTCACACGGAGGATCGCCTCGGTGTCCGCCGCCTGGCGCACGCGATCGGAAATGGAACGCGTCGTCAACAGGTCGCTCAACGCCGCCTGCGCCCGCCGGCGCGCTGCATCCGCATCCTCCTGCGCTTGTTCCTGCTGCTGTACCAGCAAAGCCCCCATCAAGGCGCTGCTGATCTGGCGTCCGAGAGTCTCGTAAATCTCGCCCTGCTCCGACCCGGCCTCGAAAAACGCAAAGCCCAGGGACGTCTCCTGGAAGTACAACGGCACCAGGACCAGTACCGAAGGTTGATCCCGCGATAACAAGGCCTCCGGCAACAGGAGGTGCGCAGGATAGACCTGGCCTTCAAGCCCCAACGGATCGCGACCTTGTGTATTGGATGCCAGCACCAGCCGCACGTGTTGCCGTATTGGCTCAGTATACAACGCAATGTAGACGCCGGGAATGTCCAGTTGTGGCAATTCACCTGCGATCAAATCGAGCAATTCGGTCATCTCGAAGGTCGTGACCAATCGCTCACCAATCACACGCAACTGATTGACGTAAGCCGCGCCGTAATACTGTTGTGACGACTGCATCTGATGGGCCACATCCGCCACGAAGGCCATCGCCTGCTGCCACACCCCTTCAGCGCGCCGCATCTGGCGCGGATCGGTGACCGTGGGTTGCATACACCGGCGCAGAGTGAAGAGGATCATCCGACCCAGTCCCACCAAATCGTAGCCGTTGACGTGGAATTGTCGCAATATGGTGTAAAGGGTGCCCAACAAGCGATTCTTCAGCCCGTCCGGCGGACCGTCGATCGCCGCATCAAACGCATCCACCACCTCGGTGGCCCAATCAGCGTTGAGCACTTGTCCCGCCGGACCGATACCCTGCGACAATTCGGCAATGGCACGTGAACGTTGGTCCGGTGCAGGGGTAACAGGAGGACCCGCGGGCGGTCCTCCAGGCGGACCGCCAGAGACCGGCGCTGCTCCACCGGCTTCAGCCAGCGGGGATACGAAACAGCCACACGACTGGCGCACCATTAATTCACCCGGCACTACCACAGATTCATCAAAAGGCTGCCCCTCGATTGCCGCCAGGGCAATTTCAGCCGCTACGCGGCCCATTGCAAAATTGGGCATCCGCACCGTGGTCAAAGCAGGCATAGTATGAGCACTGTCCGCCACATCATCAAAGCCTACCACTGCCACATCCAGAGGGACGCGGATATTCCGGCGATGCAGCTCCTCCAACGCGGCCAACGCCATATTGTCATTCGAGGCTACAATGACCTCGAAATCAAGTTGGGGACGCAGGCCGCGTTCGTCCAGCAATATGTACACTGCGTTGGTTCCGGCCTGCGGCGAAAAGTCGCCAGGAAGGACGAGGTTTTCGTCCAGGGGAATGCCATATTCGGCTAACGTTGCTTCATAAGCCGCATACCGGGCATTGGCCGCAGGGTTGTTTGGGAGACCGCCAATGTAGGCCAGGTGACGGTATCCGTGAACTTCGATCAGATGGCGCAACATCGCCATCATACTCTGTTCATTATCCATCGTAACCCCGGGATAGCCCTCGTAGTTGCGGTGCAGGTTCACCACCGGCAATGGATGGTAATAGCGATTGTAGAATGCCTCGAAAACCTCACGTGTGGGCCACCATTGCACCAAAACCAGGCCATCAAGGCGCTCCGGATCGATCAGATGATGCACTGCATCGGGACGGTCATCTGCAACATCGCCTGTGGCTCCCACATCGCCAGCATTGAAGATGATCAGATCGACATCCTGCTGCCGTGCCACCTCTGCCGCACCGAGCCACCAGGCCGTTGCACCAGAAATCTGATGCGTTATGATCCCCAAAGCTGGTCGTTTTTTAAGTTGGGGAGGAACCCCATTGGTTGGTTCTTGCCCTTTATCATGGTTCATGATGGTATCTCCACGCTATGCCTGACGCGACGTTTGCGTCGCATCACTTGCGTCTAAATCCGCGATCGACTCGGGAAGATCGAGATGCACAGCAACTTCGGCAACGCCTGATAGGCGTCCCAATTCGCGCGCCACCGTCTGTAACATCGTATCGACGTCCAGCGCGCGCGTAAACAGGTCGGCAATTTCACCGACTTGCGCCTCGCGCATAGCGCGCAGACGGCTTGCCTCAAGTAAGCGCGCTACTTCTAGAGCTTGTGCGATATCCTGCACGGCACGCGTCACAAATGCCACATCATAACTCGACCACGGTTGCGTTGCATCGCGGCAGAGACGCAACATGCCAAAGTTCTGACCGCCGGCCAATTGCAGTGGCGCGAAAAGAGTATTGCCGGCATCCACGTATGGCTCAGACGCTGTCCGCGGCCCAGGCTCTGGTGGCCCAGCAGCCCGCGTAAGCGGCGCGGTGTCCGCAGGGGTATAACGATACCCGATGACCGGCGATGCGCGCAGCGTCCAGCCCCGCTGTAGCTCTTCATCGTATGAGCGCTGCAATTCACGTAACGTCCGCTGGCTTTCGGCAAACAACTGCGCGTTGCGAATCGCCACGGCGATCTGGTCGGCCAGGATGCGCAACGTGGCGATGTCCTCAGTCCCAAACGCAGCAGCCTCCTCACTCTGCACATCCAGCACACCGATGACCTGCTGCCCGAAAATCAAGGGCAACGCTATTTCCGAGCGCGTGGCGGGCAAGTCAGGATTCTTCACCCACACCACGTCTTCATCTACGTCCAACGCGATCCGCGCGCGACCAGAGCCGGAGACGTAGCCCACAATCCCCTCTTCTCCCACCCGCAAGCGGTGTCCGTGCGCGAGCATGCGCTGCCCACCTTCCGAAGAGACCGCGTGCAGCACTGCCCATTCGCGGGCCTCGTCAATCAAGAAAATGCCCGTATGGTAGAAGCCAAACCGCTCTGAAATCAGATGCGCCACACGCTCCAGAAGCGTGTCCACATCCAGGATCGAAGTAACGATCCGGCTAAGGCCGCCGGTGATCGCCAGATACTCGGCGCGCCGCTCGACTTCCTGCGTGCGTTCAGCCACCCGCGTCTCCAAATTGGCAATCAGCTCATTCAAGCGCGCCGTCACCGCGTTGAATGCTTCCGCCAGTGTGCCAATCTCATCTTCGCTTTCGACGACGGCCACGCGCGTCAAATCTCCAGAGACGATGGCCCGGGCCGTCTCCGTCAAAGATGCGATCGGCAAGAATGCCTGGCGAACGGTGAAGAACCCCAAAACCAGCAGTATGATTCCGCCGGCCACAATAATGATCCACGACAACATCACAAACTGCTGCATATCCTGCGTGATTATGGTCTCTTGCTGTTGTACCACGGCGACCCATCCCGCACCGCCCAAAGCTGTCGGATAAGCCCACCAACGTATGCCTTCATCGTCGGTGAAGACGATTAACCGGTTGCCCTGTCCACGACGTATCGCCTGCACCGGCGCTTGGAGACGATAGTCACGTCGCGGATCATCCTCGGCGACCAGAGTAAAATCCCAGTCCGAGCTGACAACGGCACGATCATCACGGTCCACCACGTAGATGACGCCGGTCTCGCCCACTTCGGTCACGCCCAGCCGCAGCACTTCGTGAAGACTCTGAGCCGATGGCTCACCGCGCAAATTGATACCGCTGACCAGCAAGTGAGCAATCGCGCCCAGGCGGTTCGTGGCACTGCGTTGCAGCAAAGTGCGTGCCTGCACGTCGACCAGCATCACACTGACAATCATGACCGGTAAAGCGATGATCATAAATATGGCCGTCAACCGGTTGCGCAGCAGTCCACGCTGAAGACGGCGTTCCTGATACATTTGTGTCAGTGCAATGTAGGCGTTGACACTCGCGTAAACGAGGCTAACGAGAACCGTCCTGACCACGGGGTTCAATATCCCGCCCACAGCGGTCTGGACGATCATCGCAACCAATGTGGTCAAGACAATCATCCACGCCCAACGCCGCCCCAGAGGAGTGCTGTGCTTATCCCGCAGTACATTAAATGCGACCATAAGTGGCGCCAGGCCAAAGATAAAACCATACACAATAATGACCGGCATATACAAAGTCGGAGATACGTAGTCCTTAACAGGCAAATAACCACCGGTGTAGGTCGCCGCGTCGAAGCCCGTGTACCACAATCGCGTCCCAAACACAGCATCGATAGCCGTGATCACCAGTGGTAGCGCGATGGCCACGTAACAGATCCACCAGAGCCAGCGTCGCCGTCCTGCCAACCAGACCGGTTTCAAGAGCGCAACGGCTGTGATCGCGGCCGCCGGGAGGATGGGATAGACGGTGGCCGCGAACAGGTACGTTGGCATGCGCGCTTGCTCGGGACTGCCGGCTGCCACGAGCAAGCCCATAGCGATGTTGTTTACCGCCAACAGCACTAGCAGGAGGCTGACGTGGCGGTTGGCGCTGTGACGCACGTTGAGGACCAGCATGTATCCAGCCAGGATGATCTCAACCAGCGCAAACAGCCAGGTTATAAGTTGTAAGATTTGGATTCCCGAAGACAAGTTCATCGGTAACGCCCCTCTCCACTCAAGAGACAGCACCTCTTCGTTGATTCATGTTTAGCAAAAACGACCAGATCAATCGACATCACCCGCGCGGCCAAACGCGACCTCGCCCTGCTCACCAGGCGATGGTGCCGGCTGCACACCCGGCTTTCCCACACCCTCCGGCGTCAGATACAACTGCGCTTCGCTCGCATCCAGGAAGCGGCCCAATTCACGCACGCTTTGTTCCATGATGACTTCAGGGCTGGGTGTCTGCCAGATTAAGTCACCGAGACGGCTAAGCTGCTCGTCGTAAAGCGCCTGTCGCCGCGCCTCCACGAGCAAACGCGTGTTATCGAGTGCCACCGCCAAACGATCCGCTGACATCATAATCACGTTGCGGGCGTCCGTATCCCAATCCCCTTTCTCGATTGCGCGCGTAAAAGCCAGATACCCCAAAGCAACGTCGTGCGCCACCAGGGGAACGACGAGCAAGTAGACGCCGTCCACATCGAGCCGCGTAGAGCGCGCTTGCTTCTCAGCCAGGGCTTCCTGCGCCAGCGTTGTCACCTGTGAAGCGGCGACCGGTACGCCCGCAGCAGCGTGAACGGCCGCCGCCCCGAGCAAGGTACGCCAGGAAGCCAACATGTGTTGCGCATACAACGCCCGTGTTTCTTGTACCTGTGCCTGCGTCTCCTCTAGCGAACGCAGCATATCGAGGGCCGTCGTCACCTGACTGGCGATAATACGGAAGATTTGTAGGTCCTCATCAGAAAAGGCGGGATGCGCACTGTGTAAATCCAACACCCCCAACACTTCGCCGCGCACGCTCAATGGCAAGCCGACTTCCACGCGAGTGTCGGGGAACTGGGACAGTTCCTCGGGTGATGGCAGCGCCATCTGCTCCCTACCCAATTGCGCCGCCCGTCCCGGCGCGATCCGCGCCCCAACAGGGACTTCGGCAACCGTCCCGAAACGGGCAAGCTCTTCACCCAGTTGACCGGAGGTCGCTGCCAACAGCAACGTGTCACCAAAGCGATTCATGAGGAATAGGTTTACCTGATAGACATCGAAGGTCTGCGAAATTTCACGCACGACTCGCCAGATTAGCTCATCACGTTGGCGCAACGAAGCGAGCACGTGGCCCAGATTGGCCACCCACCCCAATTGCTCCGCGTGACGTTGTTTGACTTCTGCTTCGCGCATGGCCTGTTCACGATCCTCTGCAAGCTCCCGCGCCAGCTCGCGGCTACGGGTCAATGCCGACGTTAGACGCGGGAACAGGTACAGTTGTGAAGCCACAAAAAACGCATTGATCATCAAAAAAGTGAATGTGTAGCTAAGCCACGCGGCCGGTTTGTCCGACAATAATTGAACGTCGGCGGGAACGTCCCAAACTCCGACCGAGAACAACAAACCGGCAATCCCCATGGTGACAACGGCCACAGCAATGCTGATCAATGCTGCGCGCCGTCCCAGGAAAATTGTCGCAACAAAAGAGAATCCCAACAGGAAAATACGCGCATTGCTGCTCAACCCGGCGCGCACCAACGAAAGTACAACCAAGCCATAGACAATCGCCAGCAACGTACCGGTTTGCAGTGCGTACGATGCTTTTTTCCAGAATCGCACGATCCCCAAAATGACGAAGCCCAATGCGTAGAAAGGAATGAGCCAGGCACGCCCATCTTTCCACACGTAATACGCCGCAATCAACAGCGCCGGAATGGCGACGATGAACACAATCCGCAAGACCCCGTCGAGCAACTCATGTTGCCACTCGCGGACTTCAGCAGGATATTCGGCCTTTTGTCTTTCACTCATAGCTTTACCCACCCACTTAGGAGATCAATATCGAGTCAGTCCTTGATTTTGTGTCAGCCGTCACTGTCCTGCGTGGCACGCGCCTCCGGCAAAGTCAGCGTGGCGACCACGCCATCGGCGTGCACAACGTCCTGCAACGATTGTGCGGCCTGCGCCAGCATCGCTTCCAGATCGGGTGTCTGCAACACACGCTCGCTGAATTCGCGCAGCCACTGTTCCTGTGCCAGACGCGTTTGCGCCTCACGCAGCAACGCGATCTTTTCCAGCGTTACGCCGCCGAACTCTCCGATAGCGCGGTAGATTTGCGTCTCAAGGGATGTGCTGCGGTACGCGCCGTCGAAGCCGACCATCACCAGGCCGTAGAATTCCGTGCCCGCACGCAAAGGGATCAAGACTACGCTGCGACTTCCCCCGCCAAACGCCGTGTCCTCAACCAGACGGCGGCAGAGATCCGTGCAACCGGTTTCCGGCAGGTCCGGCGGGACACCGACGTCGGGGATGAACAACGGTTTCTCCAACATCATCCCCAACGTCCATGCCGTGCGGAAGTTTTCCGCTGCGGCACCTTCGGCGACACGCTGGACGTTCAGCGCTTCCTCACGCAGATCGGTCACGAGATACGCAGTATCCCGCGCATCCGAGGCCACCTGCACGATGTAAGCACGCTCTGGATGAAGTCCCTGCACAAGCTCCAGAATCGCGGAGTGGGCCTCCGCTTCCGTATACGCCCTTCCCAAACGCTGTACCAGGCGGAAGTAAGGATTCGCCATCTCCAATACAGAACTCTCGTCGCTCAAACGCCGCGCGTTATCGAGCGCGACTGCCACTTGCCAGGCCAGTCCTTCCAGTACACGGAGGTTGTCTTGATCAAAGGTCATTTCCTCGGCACTGCGAATATCCAGAATGCCCAAAGTTTCACTCCCGATGAGCAAAGGCAACAGCGCCGCCGATTGCATCACCGGCAAGCCGGGCTGTGCCAGATGCGCGGCATCGAGTTCGGCATCTGCCGTTTCAGCGTCCGCTCCGATGATGTAAGGTTGGCGTGTCTCAAACACGCGCGCGAGTGCGCTTGCACCGGTTCGCCTGAGACGATACCCCTCAGCCACCAACTTGCGCCCGGCAGGTGAAGAAGCCGCGCGCAGTACGAGCCACTTACCGGTCTCATCTGGCATGAAGAATGCCACGTGAGGGAAATCGAAATGCCGGCTGATGAGCTGCACGGCCTGCTCCACGAGTGACGCGACGTTGAACTGCTGCATTAACTCCCGCGTTACTTGTGTACCGGCCTCTATGTACATCGCCTGACGCCGCAAACTTAAGTTAGAGTCCTGCAACACGCGCATCCGCTCAGCAAGGTCGTGCTGGTGTGCTTGCAAATCAGCGGAGAGTTGTGCACTGCGCTGCAGACTGTCGAAAACACGGGGCAGCAGGCTGTTGAAGGAAACAAACAGCGCCGTCGCGCATACGACAAAGACGATCAGTCCGCTTACCAATGCTATCGTCGTGTACTCAGCTCCCTGTTGTACCGGGACGACAACGCCTAGACTGACCAGGACGACAAACAACGTCAGGAGCAACGAGGACACGATCAACACCGCCACACTGTGCCGCCCCCCTAAAAAGAGCGCCGCAAATAGCGTAGCGGTCATCAGGTAAATGCGACCATCCTCTCCCCAGCCGTAGGACAGCAAATCACTGACGCCCAAGATGAGCAACGCACTCAGCAACGCCCATACACGCCAGACGTAAGGGATACGCGACATAAAAGCGCTGACAATCACACCCACGTAGCCAAACAAGATCAAAACCAGAAGCCATAGTTGGCCGGTAGTATAAACATAATATCCACCAATCAACAGCATGGGCAGAGCGACGATAGCTACCACGCGCAGAATGCGTTCAAACAGAGACTGGCGCCACGGCAACATCTGCGCCAGGCTATACGTCATTTCTTGGGTGGAGGCGTTTTTCTTATTCATGGGTTTCTCCCGTGGAGCGAACATCACCTTTGCCGGCTAATTGGGGTACAGCATAGCAGGGTATGGAGAAAGTGAACGTGCTTCCCTTCCCCACCTCGCTCGTGACCCACATCTGACCGCCATGCATTTCGACAAACTCCTTGCTCAATGCCAATCCCAAACCCAGGCCTGCTTGCCAACGGCCCTCTTTATCCATTGGCGTTAGCGCCACGCCCTTCTCGAAGCGGACGAACAACCGCTCAAAATCCTCCGGAGGAATGCCCACCCCCGTGTCGCTCACGCTGACGTAGACCAGGTCCTCAGTACACCACGCCTTGATAGCAATCTGACCACGCTCCGTAAACTTCGCCGCATTGTTGAAGAGATGAACGAGAATGTGCCGCAACCGTGCCGGATCGGCATGCAATACCGGCAGGTCCTCCGGGATGTCATGCAACAGTTCGATATCTCTTCCGCGCACTAGGGCGCTTGCGGTAGGCATCATCCCATCGACGATTTCCTGCAAGACGACCTCCTGCAAACGCAGTTCCATCATGCCGGCCTGAATCTGCGAAATGGCGAGAATGTCATTGATCAAGAACAGGAGCCGCTGACCGTCATCGTAGATGCGCTCAAGGTCCTGGACTTGCTGCGTCGTCATCGGCCCATCGATACCTTTGATCATCAAACGCGAAAAGCCGATGATCGTATTGAGCGGCTCGCGCAGCGCGTGAGACATATTCGCCAGAAAACGTCCTTTGAAAAGTTCGGCTTCTTCCAATCGCTGTGCCGCCAGACGCTCGCGCTCGTAGGCTCTGGCATTTTCTAACGCGATGGCGACCTGCCCGGCGAGCAATTCCAGGATTTCCAATTCGTCCTCTTGAATGCCCTCGCGTTCGGTACTCAACACGGCCAACACCCCGGAGATACGATCCTCCATCCGCAACGGAATGGCTACCCGGCTCAACGTGCGCCGGTACCACTCCACGGCTTCGTCCGTCTGGTGCTGATCGACTTGCGGTTGGCGTTTGCGGGCAGCGCGCTCGATGATCGAGCCGTCACCGGCATGCACGCGCTCGCTCCAGCCACCCTGATCGCCCGCATCCGTGACGGTATCGCTGCGCATCACCGGACTCAAAGCGCGCAAGCGAATTTCGCCGCCACCGGGTTCCACGATGTAGATCGCCACCGATGCATACACAAAACACTCGCGGATCAAATCTGCTACCTGGTTAAGGAGCAATGCCGGGTCGCGCACCGAGGTGATCGCCTGCCCGACGTCCTGACTGGCCTGCAGATGCAGAGCGCGGCGCTGAATCTGGTAGTTGGCCTGCTGCAAACGCTTCGTGCGCTCGGCCACCTTCTCTTCCAGTTCTTCATAGAGCGACTTCAAGTCCGCCGCCATATCGTTGAACACAAATGTTAAAATGCCGATTTCATCACGCGACGTCACTTCGAGATGCTGGGCCAGGTCGCCTTCGGCCATCGCCACCGCCGATTCGGTGAGAAGGATGACCGGGCGTGTGATCTGCCGGATGACGAACGCCGCGATAATGGTCGTTGCCAGCGCTACAGCTAATACAAGGGCAATCAACGTCGCCGCGATACGATCAGTGGACTCCAGCGTCTCGGATTGCGCCTGTTCGACGAGCACGCCAATGTCGTAATCCGCCACGTGATGATACGCACCGATCACCGGGACACCCACGTGATTGACGTACACCCCGTCCCCTGCCAGTTGCGGCGGTTCGCTGCTCTCGACCAGCATCGCCGCATCTGTGCCACCCGGCCAAATCCATGATTGAAAGATCAGATAAACTTTCCCCGTCTTGCCGATCAACGCTTCGTCAAGCAAGACATCGTAGCGAATTGTGCGCGCCATCGCCGCGCCACTCAAACAGAAAACTAACGTTTGCGACTTAGTTTCCCCCACCAGTAACCATAAATTGGAATCTGTACGCGACAGGACAAATTGTCCCTGGGGGAAATCGGCATCTTCATCCGAAGCCGTGAGTGATGAGATGGGCGCACCTGCAGACGCTACAACCAAAGGGGCGCTATGGCACACTCCCACCATCCACGACGGCTGTCCATTCTGATCAACGAGCGTTGCACCGAGCAAATCGGAATTCTGGCCGCTAACCGTCGCCCACCAAGCGTCACGCCTGGTACCAGAGAAATCTTCTTCAAGAGCAGCGAGCAGCAATTGCTGGTGCGTGCGTGCAAACCATTGGCGTAACTCCTCGCCTTTTAAGGTCGCCACTGCTTGCAGTTTGCTTTTGACTTCCTTCTGAAGGCTATCGCGATTGCTTTTTGCAGCATAACCTCCGATCAAAGCTAAAGGAAGAATGGTTAAAATGAGAAAGGCGGTCAGCAGGGTTCGCCCCAGTCCTCCGCGCATTCCCGTTGTGGGGATTGAACGCAGTCCTCGTGGAGCTTGAAAACCGGCCTCTACTCCCGTTCCCATACCTCCTCACCCTGCAAAACCCGTCGAACCTGTTCTGGGAATCGATCTGGGTCCAAGGGTTTGCCAATAAAACCATTGAATCCGGCTTCACGCGCACGGGCCACATTTTTCAACGATACATCGGCCGTCACCGCCACAATCGGCACTTCCTGAAAACGAGGATGCGAACGTAACGAGGCCAGGGACTCATAACCATCCGCATCGGGCAAGGCAATGTCCATCAGGATTAAGTTGATATCTCCCAATGTCTCGGCAAACTCAAGCACCTTCCACCCCGAAGCCTTCCATTCACATTTTTTGACGCCGAGAAAGGCCAATAATCGCGTCATCAAGATAAAATTGTTGAGGTTGTCCTCAACAATCAAGATAACAGCGTTCGCCGGGGCAATCGGTTTCCATTTCATAACGTACTTCCTGAGACCAAGTCCAGGGACTAAGCTCCTTTTCGCTTGAGGAAGCGCGCAATTTGATTCGGGAGCTCGTCAACGTCGATCGGTTTGGGGATGTAACCACTGCACCCGGCCTCTAGCGTTTTCTCGCGATCCCCCTGCATCACATTCGCCGTCATCGCGATGATGGGGACAGTTGCCAGTTCAGGAATCGCCCGCATGCGTCGCGTCAGCTCATAGCCATCCAGGTCGGGGAGGTTCATGTCCATCAAAATGAGATCCGGTTTCTCACGCAGAGCGATCTCAATGCCCGTCGGCCCATCCTCGGCCTCGTAAACGTCATAATCTTCAACCAAGAGAATGCGTCGTACTAACATACGATTCCCAGGGTTATCTTCAATATAGAGAATTTTTTCACCCATGTCCACCTCTGTATATGTTACTATTCCATTATAGCATGAAAGGGTCTCGTAAAATCACTTCAATGATAAACGTTTGGTTAATGTTTGAGAAATGTTAACCATCACAACGATTAACATAATGTTGATGGCAAACGGCACGGTAACTTACAATACAGATTTGGGCAAGGTTCATAAACCTTGCTTGTTAGATTGACATTCTTAGCTTCGATGGGCGTATAAGTGTCAATCTAACTTGAGCCATCCCCAGATTTGTTTACCCAATTATATCCTTTTACGAACAATAATACAACTAAAATAGGTGTAAAAAACCAGTGTCATTACTCCTAAAACACTCAAGCCTATCCCCGTCGCCAGCCACGTCGAACGATATGTAAAGGTTATACGCCACGCACCGGACTCTACCCTTACGCCACGCAAGAGCAGGTCGGTGCATAGCACCTCCGTGCGCAGCACCTCTGTGTGCAGCGCTTCCGCACCCACACCCGCCGTAGTTTCGTGAGTGAGCGGTTGTACATCCGCCTGCCATCCAGGATACCACACATCCGTCAGGATGACCAACGCAGGCGCGTCGGCGATCACGTCCACGATGACGCGCTCTGCCGCATACTCCACCATCGTGGCAGAACCGGCCGGTGCCTCTGCCGGTGTCTCGTCTACAGCCCCCTCGCAATTCGTGATAATTGCCTGCATTGCCGGATCGAAGGCTGAATCGCGCATCACAGCCAGCGCCGCGTCATCCGAATCGACACACTGCACGTCCTGCACAAGGAAAGCGCGCGGCAACATGTGCAGGTTCTCGTAAATCTTGATATCGCCGGAATGAACCAGGCGGAAGTCCTCAGAGAGTACGAGGGGATAGAACGCACCGGTGCGGCCGTTGACAAGGCTGGCGCCGGTCAACGTCAGGCTGCCCGGCGCCGCTCGCACAGTGAGTGCCCTCACTGTCGTCACTTCATCCAGTGGAAGATGGTAAGCGACGGCGGCGGTTTCCTGCGCTGGCAAGGGGAAAATGCGCGTACCACCATCCGCGAACGTGACCTGCACCTCTCCTGCGCCCGCGTACAGCCAACCGAGTGCATCCGCCGCAAAATCCGCCGGCAACCATGCGAGTGTGAGCATTTCTCCGGCCACGAGATGCGGTTGGAACTGGCGATCGTAAAAGATGCCGTCAACCCAGAGGTCGCCGGTTTTGTCGGTCATCAGGAAGCGCACGCCGAGCAGCGAGAGCCAGCGCCCTTCGGGAATCACCGTGAGATTTTCGCGCAAACGGCCATCGAGCGTTCCCTCGGGCAGGAAGAGCCGCGAGAAAGCGACGTAGTGACGCAGCGGAAGCAAGCCACCGTCGTAGCCGTCCACGGCGGGGACTTCAAAAGCGAGCGACAGATTCGGCGCCAACACTTCCCGCTGCTTGACGGCGACTTCGTAAGCCCAGAGCGCGTCGGAGGAGAGCGTCGCGCCGTACACCGCCTCGATGTCGGCCTCGTCGCCCGCCTCGAAGAGCGTCGGCGTGATGCTGAGGAAACGTCCAGGTGGCAAATCCAGCTCAGCATCCGCGCGCGCCGCCGCGACGAGGTGCGCCGTTGCCGGGCGGAGATCGGTGTAGGCGCGCGGGGTCGTGGCATCGGCGTGCGGCATCTGCTCGGCCGCCCACAGCAGTTCCGCGCAGAGCACACCGGTCAACGCCAGCGGCGCGAGTTTCACCACAGAGACACGGAGAGCACGGAGATTTTTGTTAATATTTCTCTGTGTCCTCTGTGTCTCTGTGGTCAATAACGTTTCAAATCCCACTCCCGCCAGCAGCGCCGCCGCCAACACGTACAGCGCCAGAAAGCGTACCGGCGCGCGGAAATGCACGAATCCCGGCATGCCTAGCCGCACCGCCAGCAGGTAGAGCGGATTGTAACCGCCCAACGCGCAGAACACCCCCACCCCGCCCAACAGGACCAACGCCAGGGTGTACGCTCTACGGGCACGCAATGCACGCCACGCGCCCCACGCTGCCAGCGCCATCCCTACCAGACCGATGTAGGCCACCGCTTCAGGCAACAACAGTGCGCTGAAATACGGCGGGACGAGCGCGCGCAGCAGTTGCCACGGACGCACGGAGAAGGAGACCGCTTCGCGCCAGGGCAGGCCCCCACTGCGCATCGAAAAGCGCGACAGTTCCACGGTGGGCAGCAATTGCGCCGCTGCGA
>JBNGDO010000056.1:0-27950 GCA_049975385.1 Anaerolineae bacterium
TGCGGGCGTCGCCCGCAAGCGCAAAAACACCCTTCCACCCGCGCCTTTAGGCGCAAAATACCACGCCCGGTGAATTTTCGGATAGAGTCTAGGTGCGTTGCACCTAAATGGAGGAGTGATGAAACAGTTGTGGGCGCCGTGGCGGATGCCGTATCTCCGTGGGGAAAACACAAAAGTGGCGGGGTGTTTGTTCTGCCAAAAACTGACGCAGGAGGATGCCGTCGAGCACATCCTCTATCGCGGTGCGCGCTGTGCGGTGATGCTCAATCGTTTTCCCTATACCAACGGCCACATGATGGTCGTCCCCTATACGCACATCGGGATGCTAGAGGATCTGGATGACGCGACGCTGCTGGAAATGATGCAGCTCGTCCAGCACAGCCTGCGTGCGCTGCGCCAGGTCTTCAATCCGCAGGGCTTCAATGTCGGTGTGAATGAGGGCAGCGTGGCGGGCGCGGGGGTGGCGGAACACGTCCACCTGCATATCGTCCCCCGCTGGGCCGGCGACGTCAACTATATGACGGTGATCGGCGAGACGCGCGTCATCCCGCAGTCGTTGGATGAGACCTACGCTGCGTTCCGTCCACTGTTTGATACGTTACAGTTGGAGTCTTAGCTTTATTTTTTCCGTCTCAAGCTCGCGTGTGTGTAGGCGGTCGCGGGATCAGCACCGGGGTGCGTTGCTTGTAGGCTTCGTAGTCCGCTTGCCCGCCCCATTTCTCATCGGCTTTTTTCTCCAGCATAGGCACGCCGCTGACGCGGGTCAGTAGTAGGGTCACAAAGACCGGCGAAATCAGCGTCACCCACTGCCAACCCCGCAGGACGGGTAGGGCGATGATGGCTATGCCGGTCCAGAGCACGATCTCGCCGAAATAGTTGGGATGCCGGGACCAGGCCCACAATCCCGTGTGGATGAATTTCCCCTTGTTGTCTGGCTCTGCCCGAAAGCGATTCTTCTGCGCGTCGGCTACGACTTCGATGGCGAATCCGAGCAGCCATACCAGACCGCCGATCGCGGCAAACGCGCCCAATGGTTTGCGGGCCATCGTGGTGATCGCCGCCAATGCCGCGGCTAATGTAAAGGAGATCCACAAGCCTTGCAGAGTCCACGCGTTGAGGAAGCGGATGAGGGAGGGCTTGATCTCGTCAAAACGATCATCTTTGCCGGCCTTGTGTACGCGCCGGAGCAGGAAGGTGCCTAGACGAGCTGCCCAAATGACGACCAGGACCAACAACAAGATGGATCGGCCATCGATTTCTGGGCCGAGCAGCACCGCGAGCGTGGTCACAGAGATATAGGTGACGCTGCCGGTGATGTCGTAGAATTTTTCGGTCTGTAGCAGGTACGCCGGGATGAAGGCCAGCCATTGAACGACAAAGGCCAGCCCAACTGCGAAGGCGAAGAGCGGGATACCGGAGATTGTAGCGCCGCCCTGGCTGCCGGCCAGAGCAAGCCCTAAGCCGACTGCGATGACCAGAGGAAGGGCGATCAGAGCATTGCGATCTGTTTTCTTCATCAGGAATTCTCCTTGTGATTTGATGTCGGATTGAATAGCTACGGCATAAACTGGATGACGAGACTGGTGTACGGCGGAAGTACCGGAATCGGGCGGTAGGCGTCGAAGCCGCCGTCATCGTTGACGGGGGGCAGGTACAAATCGCCGTCGCCCATCAGGAACGCCGGATGCAGGTCCGCGGCAAACGGTCCTGCCTCAAGTTCGAGCGTGTAATCGGCCACCGCTTTGCCACTCAGGTTGACCACCACCAGCACCACTTCATCCCCGTATACGCGGACGTAGCTGTAGACCGAGCGCGGTTCCGCCGTCACCGGCAGCCATTCGCCGATGCGCAGTGCCGCGTGGTTGTTGCGCAGCGCGATCAGGGCACGGTAGTGGCTGAGGAGTGAGTCCGGCACTGTACTTTGCACTGCGATATTGCGCGTGGCGTAGTCCTCATAGTAGCCGCGCCACGGCGTTCCCGTGGTAAAGCCGCCCTCGGGCGTCCACTGCAAGGGCCGGCGGATGTTTTCGTCTGGTTTGGCTCCTTGCATGCCGATTTCCTCGCCGTAGTAGATGAAGGGAACGCCAGGGAAGGTGAATTGCAGCGTCGCCGCGACTTTGGCCTGCTCGTCGTTCATCAGCGTCGAGCGCGTGCGGGTCTGGTCGTGGTTGGCGAGGAATGTCGCGTACTGGCCGGGCGGGTAAGCGGCGATGACGTTCTCCTGGGCCATCAACAGCCCGGACGTGCGTCCACTGAAGGCGCTAGCCCGCATAGCCTCGGCCAGGTCGAACTCGAAGCACACGTCCACCTTGCCGCCGGTATACTGTGCGACGATGTGGGTAGGACTCCACACTTCGGCCACGGTGAAGGCGTTGGGATCGACGCCTTTGTAGAAGGCGTAGAATTCCTTGAACCAGTCGAGCGTCGCCACGGTGTTCTCCGTTTGCTCGCCCTCTTCGATCAAGTGCTTGATAGCGTCCAGCCGGAAGCCGTCCGCGCCCATTTCTTCCAACCAGAAGCGCGTGATGTTGAGCATCTCGCCGGTCACTTCAGGGTTCTCGAAATTCAGATCCGGCATTTGATCCCAGAACAGGCCGTAGTAGTAAAGGCTGCCCAGGCGGTGCCAGCCCGCGCCACTCGTTTCGCGCCAGAGATACCAGTCGTGCCTGTCTGAATTGGGGTCTTGCGCTTCGATGAACCACGGGTGCTGCGCGGAGGTGTGGTTGAGCACCAGGTCGATGATGATGGCGATGCCACGTTGGTGCGCCTCGGCCATCAAGCGCTCGAAGTCGTCGTTGGTGCCGTATTCCGGGTTGACCGTGTAATAGTCGGTCACGTCGTAGCCGTGGTAGCTGGGAGACGCCATAATGGGCATCAGCCAGATGCCGGTGACGCCCAGGTCATCGGTGGTGGCGGGATCGCCGTCGTTGAGATAGTCCAGCTTCTCGATCAGGCCGTTGATGTCGCCAATGCCGTCGCCGTCGCTGTCGTAGAAGCTGCGGACGAAGATTTCGTAGAAGACAGCGTCGTTCCACCATGGCATGTCGCCGGTCCCGGACACGGGGTCGCCACCCATACCCACAGGCGATGTGACTTGCGGCGCGCGCGCTTCTGCCGCAACGAGGTCGAGTGGGACGACTGTCGCGGTCGGAATGGGCGTCGGCGTCGCTGTGGGCGGAGGGGTGGTGGGAGAAGGTTCAACGGTCGAAGTCGCCGTTAGCGGTGTCACTGTGGGCGGCGCGGTGGGCGTTTCACCCTGGCAACCCGCCAGGAAGCACAAACAGACAATCAGACTCACGCTGTACCGGCCGATTTTACGCATAGAACGCCTCCTCCACATTCCTTATCGCATACGGTCTGTTGTGCCGTGGTACAATTCCCACCCCTGGCTGAGGATGACGACCTGCGCCGCCAGCAGCCAGACAAAAAACAAGGTCAACACCATCACCGCTCCGTTGAGGATGGTTGGCAGGTTGGATTGGATATTCGTGAGGATGCCGGCCAAATCATCCATCGACGATTGGGATTGAACGACCATGCTTTGGTATTCACTCAGGCTGACCGAGATCAGGCCGACGCTATCCGACATGGTGATCAGGTTTTGCTGAATGGATCCTAGGTTGTCACCGGTTGTGCTAAGGTCGGCGGACATTTCGATAAAGGTATCGGGCAGGCCTTCCAGGTTATTCGCCAACTCGCCCAGCGAATCGGCCAGAGGCACCTCCGGGTCATAAGATTCCTCCGGCTGGCCCACAAAATCACCGATCAGCGGGACGTCACTCAGCAAGAAACGGAAAGCATCGAGCGATTTGATGGTGCTTTCCAAAACCTGCGCGGCCTCTTGAGCCGTATACAGCGAGTCTGTGGTTGCTTTCAGGGTTGAAGGTAGTGTGACAGCCATGATGGTGTCGATTTCGTTCAGCACCGGTTTGGTGTCTTCCACGGTGGTGGCGGTGGTTCCCAGCATTGCCGAGAGTGCATCCACGCTATCGATGGTGGCGCCCAATGCCTCGCCGGTGGTCACCATCACGCTTTTGCTGGTGACGACACTTTTGTTGAGCGTGTCGATGGTGGCATTCGCGTAGACCGATACCGTGGGTTTGACGATCCACACGCCAGCCAGCCCCGCCAGGGCGAGCAGCAGGCCCAGAATACCCGCAATCATCACTAATATGCCTAGCAAACGACGTAGAATTTTCATCATCCCTCCTCGCTAAAATAAAGTCTTAGTCTCCTGGCAGATGCGCCTTCACACAACTGAGCTTTGTCTCCGTATCGGTGAGTGCGCGTACCATAGCGGAAAACGTCACCGGATCGCCACTGGTGTAGAAGCGATGCCGGCCCAATTGACCGGCGGGCGCGAGCAGATCGCGCTGGGCCAGCACGCGCCCTGCCTGCCGGGCGACGGCGGGCGCGGGGTCGATGATCGTTACTTCTGGCCCGACGATGCGCTTGATGGCAGGACTCAGGAACGGATAGTGCGTGCAGCCGAGTACCAGTTGGTCGATTCCTGCATCCAGCAGCGGGGTGAGATACCGCCGCAGCAGTGCCTCCGTCTTCGGTGTATCCAGCGCCCCGGCTTCGACGGCCTCCACCAGGCCAGGGCACGCCTGCGTGTGAATGTCGAACCCTTCGCCGAAGCGTTGGACCAGCCCGGCGAACAGATCGCCCTGGAACGTGGCGGCTGTGGCGATCACGCCGACGATGCCGGTGCGGGTGTGTTCGACGGCAGGCTTCACTCCCGGTTCCATGCCCACGAAGGGCACGTTGGTGAACGTCTCCCGCAACGCGTGCAGCGCCGCGCCGGAAGCCGTGTTGCATGCCACCACGATAAGCTTGGCGCCTTGCCCCAGCAAGAAACGCGTAACGTTCTCCGACAGGCGGCGCACCTCATCCAGTGGGCGCTCTCCATAGGGGATGTGCGCCTGGTCGGCAAAGTACACCGTATCTTCGGCGGGCAACTGGCGGACGATCTCTCGCCACACGGAAAGCCCACCGACACCGGAGTCGAAGACGCCGATGGGCGACTCATAAGAGAACTTGTTTTCCATTATGCCGGTGTGCGATTGTCCTCGCCGGACTGGTGGTTCAGGGTACAGGCTCCAGCAAAATCTCGTAAGCCGCGATTTCCGTCGTCACCGGGGCCAGGGCAGAGACGATAATGATCGCTTCGTTCTGCCGGCCGCTCAGGGGGAGCGTCCACGTGCCGGAGGTACCGTTCTGCATCAGCAGGCGCTCGACTTGCGGTTCATCCCCATCGATGACGACTTGCACGATCCAGGTTTGCGGCAGGACGTTGGCGTGACGTACGAAACCCTCGGCGATCCATTCGTCCGCGTGAGTTTCCATATCGTCGAAGAATAGCGTTTGCCCATCCACACTCACCTCCACGTCATCCAATGCGAACCCGGACTGGTTGACGGCGGCGTCGGTGATATACTCGAAGCGTAGTGCGATTTCCTGACCCGCGTAAGCCGAAAGGTCGGCGCTGAGTTGTTCCCAGGTGTCGTTTCTGCCGGTTAGCCCGCAACCGAAGTTGTTGCCGTTGGGGTTGCTGGTACGGCAGCCCAGGTCGTTGTCGCTTAGAATCTCCCACCGGATGTCGGTCGAGCTGAGGTCGCTGGGGATTGTCCCATCTGCGGTTGTTCCGACGACGACGTAGGCGTAGTCCCAATCCTCCTCGATGTGATACCACGTCCAGAAGCGCATTTCCGCCTCGGTTGCATCGCCTAAATCGACGATGCGCGTGAGCCGGGCGTCGGATTCGTCTTCGCGGTTGGACCACCAGAGATATTTGCCGCTGTACGCCTGGGTATCCAACAGCCTGATCTGGGTAGAGCCGCTGAAGCTGAAGGCGACCGGCTTTTTGGCTTGCACTTTGAAGTAGTCCACCCCATACTGGTTGACGGTCGTCCGGTCGGTGACCGGGCTATTGTTTACCCGGTAGGTGGCATCCATTCGCGGGCTGCTGACGTCGATGCTTAGGTATCCGTATTGTCCACCGGCGAATGTGGTGTCGTCCAGCAGGTTGGCGACGGTCCAATCGGCAAACAGGTCGGCGTGCGTTATAGAAAGTCCCAGATTATCCTGGAGCGCGCGATCCACGCTGTCCATGCTGTTTTCGTCGTGGCTGACCAATGCCTTGGTGGCATCCTCACCAAAACGGTCGAGGAAGTAGCTCATAAAGAGATACGCCCCGCCATAGTTGGGTGAGGCATCCCCGGCAACACCCTCAGGCCAGGAGGTCAGTTGTGTATCAGGGCGGCGCAGGTAGGCATATTCACTGCCGCCAACGCTGTAGTTGCCGCCGGGGAAGGCGCGATTGTTCAATTCCATCGCCAGTTCGGAGCAGCCTTCGTTGAGCCAGGTCGTTTCGTTGCGGTCGTTGTTCCAGTGGATCATGTGCTGGAATTCGTGCGCCAACACACCGTTGTAGAAGTCGTCACCGATGTCATTGTTGTCGAGCGAGATGTAGAACATTTCCATCTCGTTGGAGTCACTGCGCACGGCGCGTACGTAAGAGTCGGGACTGGAGAAGTATCCGGCGACAGTGTCGCCCAGGTTACGCGCGTGTAGAATGCTCAGGTGCGGGTCGTTATCGATGCCGGGCGTCCACTCGGAGCCGAAGAATTCGCGGTTGGTGGGGTAGGTGTGTGTTTCGAAGAGGTCGGCGGCTTCTATGATCTTGTCCTCATCCACGCTGACACCCTCTTCGACCCACATGTAGACGTGCGGCGTCTTGTAGATCAACTTCGCGTAGATCTCGAATTGCTCGTCGTTATCCACGTTGGACACGTTGAACTGGCGCCGGGTACCAACGGGATAGTCGGGATCGGGCGCGTTCAATGTGCGTGGTGTGTCTGCCGGGACACCCAGGAAGCGGACGCCTAACTCGTGCAGATCCGAATCGGGGATTTGCGCCTCGCGAAGCGCAGCCAGCGTCTCCTCGGCTTCATCGGGTAGCGGCGCGCTGACGGTGGGCGGCAGATCGGGCGATACCGGCGTCACCGGGCTGACCGGCGTGATCGGTACTGTGATCGGTGGCGGTGTCGGCGTGTAGGGGGCCGGGCGTGCGTAAAACAGTAATGCCAGCCCACCGGTAACGCAGCACGTACACGTGCCTAAGAGCAACACCACGGCGACAATGACGCCAATCCATATCCATAGCTTTCGATTTTCTTCCATGTTATGTTCCTTTGTCCTTTGCAATATCTTTCCTTCGATTATAGATAATCGCCAGGATAACGCAAGGTCTGTTTGCCCCGGGTCTTATCCTTCTCGCTTTAAGGGGAACGCCAGTTCTCCTTTTTACGCCGAGACGGGTCACAAGGCGTGGATCTAACGATTTTTTGGAGCAAAGGGCTGAACGCTGAACGCTGATAGCTGATAGCTGAGGGCTGATTGCGAACGTAGGGAGTTCGACAGAAGGTAAAAACGCGTTATAATGCCCACGTTCAGTGGTCTAAGCCTGGTGCGGTGCCACAAGCGAGGGGAGGCGGGTTGCAGAAGAGCGGCGGTTGGGAAAAACTGACGGATACGGCACGCCACGCAGCGGTGCCGCGTCACCACTGGGTAGGATGGTCGGCGCTGGCGTTCTTCTTGAGTGTCTGGTTTCTCTACAGCCTCACGACGGCGCGCGGCACAATCTTCGGCGATCCTTCTGAGTACCAGTTCATCCCTGCAATTTGGGGCATTGCCCATCCGCCGGGGTATGCATTCTACACACTCGTCGCGGGCGTGTGGCAGCGCCTTTTCCTGATCGGTGATGTGGCTTTCCGCACAAATCTCCTGGCCGGAGCTGCTGGCGCGTGGGCAGCAAGTCGCGTCTTCTTGATGATCCTCGAAGTGCGTCTGGACAGTGCGTCGGAGGCCTGTCGACGCTGTTCGCTGGTGGCGGCACTGATCGGCGGTCTGGCGTTGGCGGTGGCCCCCGACTTCTGGCAGCACAGCATCCACGCCAACGCGCATATCTTCAGCGTCGCTATCACGGCGACACAGTTGTGGTTGCTGCTGCGTTGGTCCCGCGAAGGTCACGACCGTTGGTTGTTTGCCCTCGCCTTTTTCGCCGGCATCGGTGTGACGCATCATCCCATCACGGTCTGGGGACTTCCCGCCTATGCGCTCTTCATCCTGGTGCAGCGACCAAAGATCCTGGTGCAGTGGAAAACGCTGTTGCCATTTATTGGCTGCGGTCTGGCAGGGTTGCTGCCCTGGCTCTACTTCCCGCTGCGCAGCCCCGACGTCCCTTTTGGCCCCACCGACATGCGCACGTGGGCGGGGTTTTTCCGTCACGCGACGGCTCAGGGCTTGCGAGGCAACCTGTTCTATTTCGGGCTGGCGGATCAGTTCGACCGGCTGCGCGTGTTCTGGACGCTGCTGCGTTTGCAGTATGCGTGGCCCCTGCTGCTCTTGATTGGATTGGGGATCGCGTGGTTGCTCTCGCGCCGTCCTCGATTGGCGCTGCTGTGGGGACTGTTTCTAATCGGTCACCTGGGCTTCACGCTTAACTCGGTGCAGGACGTGATGGCTTATTTGCTGCACGCCTTTATGGTACTGGCGTTCCCGCTCGGTGTGGGCGCGCTTTTGCTTGTGAAGTGGGTGTCTCGGCGCGCGCCGGGGTGGCGAATGTGGGCCGTGATGGTGGGTCTGGTCGCACTTCCGGTGGGGATGTTGCTGCATACCTTCCCACGCATTTCATTGCGCGACTGGGATGCGGCCGACGCTTTTGTGGACGGGCTGTTCGCGCGCTTCGACGGGCGCACTGAAGGTGCTGTGCTGGCCTCCGATTGGGAGCACCTCACGCCGTATTTCTACCGCACTTACGTCGCCGGGGAAGCACTCGACGAGGCAGACGCGCGTCCCCTATACGTCACGACGTCGTTCTCGTGGACCGATGCCGTTTTCGGCAATCTCGCTGCCAGTCCGGTGTACTTGACCAATTACCGGCGTGACATCCGCGATTTGGGCTTCCGCCTGCGACCCGAGGGTGACTTATGGCGCGTTCTGGAACCGCCAGCGCTGGAGCCGGTCGTGCCGCAGGTTCCGCTGCGCGATGTGTGGGTCGATGGGCGCTTGGAACTGCTCGGCTATGATGTGACCGAAACTGCGGTTGAGCAAGGCAGGATCACGTCGGTCACACTCTACGCCCGGGCTGCGACAACGCCCACGGAGATCCTGATGCCGTTCGCGCGTTTGGGCACGGTCGAACAGCGCTGGACGACGGACAGTCGCCATCTGACACCGGACTGGCTGCCTGGTGAGATCATCGTTGAGCGCTACGATGTGTACATCCCATACACCTTGTCACCGGGAACGTATCCACTTATACTTGGTTATACGGACATGACCAACGGCGTGGCGGAATTACCGTTTACCGATGGGGCAATGGCCTTGCCGCTGGCCGAGATCACCGTGTTGTCCGCTGCCCGTGCTGCCCGGCAGGCGCGGGTTCTGGAGCAGTCGCTGACCAATGTCGGCAATGACGTGGCGCTGCGTTTTGCCCGTGCGCGGGCTGGCCTGGCGATGCGCAATGGGATCTGGCAAGAGCCTTTGACGCTTGAGGCCGGGCAGCCGTTGCACCTGACCCTGAAATGGCGCGTGCTGGCCCGCCCGCGGACGAGTGTCACCATCTTCATCCACCTGGTCGATGCGAACGGTACGCTCGGGTTTGGGCACGATTACACGCCGCTGGGTGGGGCTTTCCCCTCATATTTGTGGTTCCCGAAGTGGTTGGAAGGGCAGCAGGTGCTCGACCCTTACCGGCTGGTCATCCCAACGGATATGCCACCGGGCCAGTATAGGCTGGAGGTGGGGATGTATGAGATGGGGAGCATCCGTCGGATCCCGCAATTCAGTCTCGATGGGACGATGACGGGCGACCGTTTTATCTTAGGCCCGATTCTCATCGACTAAAGACTGCCAGACTAAGGACTACCTGACTATTCTGAGGAGGTGCGTATGACGACCGGACTTGTGCTGTGGGTAATTGCCTCTACGATCCTACTTTTTGTGGGGGCGTATTGGCTTTACGTGGTAGAAAAGCGCCTCAAGGCTATGGAAGAGCGTTACCAGAAGATTCTTGCGTTGGTTGAAGATACCGACCAGGCAACCATCGTGCAGTTTTTGGCCCGCCTGGATGGGCAGGAGGAGCGTCTTGCTCAAGCGGAAGCGGCCTTGCGTCGCTTTGGGGATATTCTGCCACACACAATTCAGGGACACGGGGTAGTGCGTTATAGCGCCTTCGAAAATGTGGGCGGCGATCAGAGCTTTTCGCTGGCGCTGGTGGATGCACATGGCAACGGGGCGATGCTCAGCGGTTTGCACCGCCGCGACGACACGCGTATTTACGCCAAGCCGCTGACGCAGTGGCGCTCTTCCTACAGCCTGAGTGCTGAGGAACAGCAGGCGTTGGGCCGGGCGCGCCAGATGCTCGATGGCGTGTCACCTACTGGTGTACTACCTAATGCTGCACAGGCTGAGGTTGCGCCATCAGAGAGCATGCCCTCTGGTGCAAGCTAAATCACTGCGAGGTGATTTAGAAGATGGTGTTTGACAAACGTGGTTTGACAAACCGCTATCTCTGGTTATTATTGAGGCAAGTCGCGCTAGACTTTGGTTAGAAATAAGGACTGTGGGCACTGAAGCCCCTCTAGTGAATTTCACGACTATGAAATCTAATCTATGGTAAGGAGGAATCGATGTCGTGGTTAGGTGGTAAAGGAAAATCAAAAGAGCCTGTCACCCCTGTTTCTAAATCTACCGGGGGAGGACGTATGGCGCAACCAGCAATTGAATCAACCATCGGACCGAATACCCATATCAAGGGTGATATTCAGGGGGACGGCGGTCTCCGCATTGATGGTGTCGTCGAAGGTACTATCGAGATTACCGGTAATCTGGTGATCACCGAGAGCGCCAAGGTGCGCGCTGAGATCAAGGCCAACAACGTTTCCATCGCTGGCGCAGTGCAGGGAAACGTAACCGCCAACCGGGTCGAGGTCGCAGATACCGGCCGCGTGTGGGGCGATATGACCATCAAGGCCCTGATGATCAACGAGGGTGCGTATTTGCGCGGGCAAACATTTATGTCGCAGGATCTACAACCACCAAAGCTTGAGCCGCCCAAACCGGACACGAAATCAAGTAACTCTCTATCTACGCCGCAAGCCGGGACCGTGGTCGATGTTACGCCAGAAGAGAAATCGGGTAAGTAGCCGGGCTTATTAGCCTGGCTGGCAGCTACGCTTTCGCGTCGATTCGACGCCAAACAAAACAGGGGCGGTTATCGCCCCTGTTCCTTTTTGTCCTCGTGCTGGCCGAGTTGTTGCAATGCTCCCCAGATGACGAGCATTTCCCCGGCCAGGTAAATCAGGCTTAAGGGGAGCAGGTTGGGTCGTTGTAATTCGTAGGCTAGAAGCAATGCTGCGAGTGCATACAAGCTGATGAGGATTTCCCCCGGCAGTGCCCGGTCGAGCCTGACGCGATATTTTGTGGCGCGCCAGTTCCCACGCCGTCCCTGCAACTCGAATTTGGGCGTGCGTTTGAACTCGCCACCCCAGTGGAACAATCCATCGAGTATCCCGAGGGTGGTATTCCAACTGATACCAACGCCCAACAGCATCAAGATCGGATAGGCCAAAATGCGACGCGGCCAATCTCGGTACAGTGCCATTTGCCCCATCAGATAGAGTAGCGGGGGGAGCATGGTTAGCGTGCCTAGTGCTACCACCAGCGTCGGCAAGCGCGGTGAGTAGATGGCCATTGGTACCACGAGTAGTACCAGTGCCAGGATGAGTGGTTGCGTGAAATAGCCACTCAAGTGCAGCAGGGCCATCACCTTTTGTGTCGAGCGCAGGTGTGGCGAGGATACAATCAGCCTGAAGGATTTGCGCAACACCTGCGTTGCGCCTTTTGCCCAGCGGTATTGCTGTTGTCTGAACGCTGCCACCAGTGGCGGCAATTCCGCCGGCGAGACGACGTCGGGCAGGTAGAGGATTTTCCACCCGGCGAGTTGTGCGCGATAACTTAGATCGAGGTCCTCGGCGATCGTGTCGTGTTGCCAGCCGCCGGCCTCTTCGATGGCGCGTCGTCGCCACACGCCGCCTGTGCCGTTGAAGTTCATCAGCAGGCCGGCGCGGTTGCGCGCGATGTGTTCCACAGTGAAATGCGCGTCTAGTGCCAGGGCTTGCGCGCGCGTCACCAACGAGTATTCGGCGTTGAGGTGCCCCCACCGGCCCTGTATTAGGCCCAGATCGGGATTCCGTACGAGATGGGGGACTGTCCGCTGTAGGAAGTCAGGCATAGGGGCAAAGTCTGCATCGAAGATGGCGATGTACTCGCCGCGCGCTTTCTGCAATCCCGCCGCGAGCGCGCCCGCTTTGTGACCACTGTGGTGTTGCCGATGGTGCAGGACGATGTCGTATCCTTGCGCTCTCAGCCGTTCGACTTCATTGCGCGCCAATGCGGTGGTGTCGTCGTCGGAATCGTCGAGTACCTGGATCTCCAGTCGCTCGCGGGGCCAGTTGAAGGCCACAACCGCCGCGAGAATGCGCTGCACGACGTAGCGTTCGTTCCGCAGTGGAATTTGTACTGTCACTATCGGCAAATCGACTGTGGGAAGATGCGGCGTCTCCGGCGACGGGTCGTGGCGATGCCAGAGGTACAGCGCAACCAGGACTACGATATGGGCGGCGTACAGCGCCAATCCGATCAGGACCGCGGTGTAAAGGTAGCCCACAATCTGGGGTATCATGCTACAAATCTCCTTAACATAACGTTATTATAACACAGGGCATTGGTGTTACGCTTGACAGCTAATCCAAAAGTACGAAAATGGGGCTATGAACTGTGCATTTGTAATATCGATTCGTCTACGTTTGACATTCCGCATTGCGTTTGACTTTGGATAAAATGGATGTAATACTGTCGTTGAAATACATACTGACGGTAATTCCCAACGCTAAGTATGTGTTTCCTTTGATACTGTGGGAGGGATGATGCAAGTTTCTGTAGAGTTTATGGGAATTGCCAGAGTTGTTAGCGGTGTAAAGCAGGTGACGCTCGAACTAGAGGAAGGGACCACTTTCCGCCAAATTGTGCGCTTGCTGGGCCAACAGTACCCCAAATTACTTGGTGAGGTCATTCAGGCTGACGGTGAGACTTTCCAACCATCCAATATGCTCAATCTCAATGGGCGGCGTATGATCCAACCTGCACAAATGGACGATGCCCCCGGCAATGGAGACCGCTTGATCCTCATGTCGATCTTAGCCGGTGGTTAGTAACGCACGAATTACGAATCACGAATCTCCGTTTGTCAGTACAGTGTTCGCCATTTACCATTTGCCATTTGCCATTTTTAATTTCCAGGAGGTAACTTATGTACGGCTATAGCGGCAAGATATTGCACATCGATCTGACGACACGCAAGACCTGGGTCGAAACGAAACCTGAAGCCTGGTACAAGGCCTACATCGGCGGCGTGTCGATGGCGGCACGGCTGCTGTGGGAGAACATTAAGCCCGGCTGCGAACCTCTCTCACCGGATAACCCCGTTTGCTTCGCCAACGGCATCTTCGCCGGAACGCCGGTGCCGGTCGGGGGCAAATATGGTTTGGCCTCCAAGTCGCCGTTGACCGGTTTTATGGGAGATAGCCTCTCCGGCAGTTGGTTCTCCGTCGCGCTCAAGCGTACCGGGTGGGATGGGATCGTCATCCACGGTGCTAGTGCGGAATGGGTAGACGTGTTCATCGACGACAGCCGCGTGATGTTCCGCGATGCGCGCAAGCTATTGGGCAAGGGCACTTTTGAGACCGAAGAAGCCATCCGCGAGGAATTGCTGGACGATCAGGTGCGCTCTGCCACCATCGGTCCGGCGGGGGAGAACCTGGTGCGCTTCGCCAATGTCACCAACGACGGGCGACAGGCCGGACGTACAGGTCATGGCGCGGTGTGGGGATCGAAGAAGCTCAAGGCCGTTTCTGTGCGCGGCACGAAGGGCGTTGTCGTCGCCGACCCGGATAAGCTGATGAAGATGTCGTTCGAGATCACCGAAGCCGCGCAAGGCCCTCATACCTCCAAATATCGTCTTCTTGGCACAGCGACCAACGTGTTAAATATGAACAAACTGGGCCTGCTACCCACGCGCAACTACCAGCAAGGGGTTTTCGAGATGGCTGAGCAGGTCAGCGGCGAGTATCTCGAAGAGAATTTCAAAGTCAAGAAGATTGCCTGTGCGCAATGTCCCATCGCTTGTGAGCAAGTATCGGCAGCCAAGCAGGGGATGTATGCGGGCGCGATGACGGGTATCGAGTACGAATGTCTCTATGCGAACGGCCCGAACCTGGGCATTGGTGACTTGAACGCTGTCATCAAGCTGATCGATGTCGCTGACCGGGGTGGCGCGGACGCGATGAGCCAGGGCGTGACGATCTCCTGGGCGATGGAATCCTTCGAGCGCGGTGTGTTCACGAAAGAGGACTTCAAGTGTGCCAAGTACCCGGATGGTTTCGAACCGAACTTCGGTAATGGCGAGGCTGCCGTCGCGTTGGCAGAAATGATCCGTGACCGCGAGGGTATCGGCGACTTACTGGCGGAAGGGACACGCGTCGCCAGCCAGCGCACTGATGAAGAGCGCGGCACCGAATCCTACCAGTGGGCGATGAATATCAAGGGGCTGGAAAATCCCGGTTACGATGCGCGCGGCCTCAAGACGTTTGCCGTGGGGCTGGCCGTCGGAACACGTGGAGGATGCCACAATCGTACGGCCGCTTACGATCCTGATATCAAGGGGCAGGTGGACCGTTTCACCATTGACGACACGCGTGGCGAACTGGCGGCAAGCACCGAGGAGTACGCCGCCGTCTACGACACCCTACCGCTGTGCAAGTTCATCCGGCGCTGCTTTACCGGCAAAGCCGACCGCGCCGGCGCGTGGCCAGCGATTGCCAAGTTGATCAACGCCACCACCGGCTGGGATTTCGACTATGACGCCGTGGATCTCATCGGCGTGCGGGCGCACACCATCAAGAAGGCGTTCAACATCCGCGAGGGCTGGACGCGTGCCGACGATCACCTGCCCTACCGCTGGCATCACGAGCCGATGAAGGAGGGGCCGTCAGCGGGGCACGTCGTCACAGAGGAAGAGCTGGAATACCTCAAAGACCTCTACTACAAAGCCAAGGGCTGGACCGAAGAGGGCTTGATCCCCAAAGCAAAGCTGATCGAACTGGGGATGGAGGATGTGGCGGAGGAAATCGGCGTCTGAAAAATCACAAATTACGAATTATGAATTACGACCGCACAGTCACGTGATTCGTAATTCGCCATTCGTAATTCAAGGAGAATAGTATGGTAACTTCAACATCCAAATATGCCTACATTGCGTGTGATGCAACGAAATGTATCGGTTGCCAGTTGTGCGAGTACATCTGCTCCTACACCAAAACCGGTGAGTACAATACTTACCGCAGCCGTATCCGTACCGTGCGCGTGGACGAGATCCTGATCACAGCGGTCGCTTGCCGCACGTGCGAGGATGCGCCCTGTGTCATCGCCTGCACGCGCGATGCGCTGACGCAGGACCCGGAGACAGGCCTCATCAGCGTAGACGCGGAACGCTGCGATGGCTGTGCCTGGTGTATCGAGGCGTGTGACTTCGGCGCGATCTCCATCAACCCGGAGACCAAGATGGCCGAAGTCTGCGACCAATGCCAGGACGAGGACGAGCCGCAGTGCGTGAAGTGGTGTCCGAAGGATGCGCTCGAATTGACGACGCCTGATCAACGCGCGCAAAAGGCGCGGCATAAGCTCATTCACGAAGAGGTACACGGCCCGCGGTAAGGGAGCTTATATGACCGAAAACGACAACAACAACGAAGAACTACGCATCGGTGTCTACATTTGTCACTGCGGATCAAATATTGCCAGTACGGTGACGGTGCCGGAGGTGGTAGAGTACGCGTCAACGCTGCCCAACGTGGTGGTGGCGAAGGAGCACAAATACATGTGTTCCGACCCCGGCCAGAACTTGATCAAACAAGATATCCGGGAGTACAATCTGAATCGCCTGGTGGTGGGCGCGTGTACAGTCTCGATGCACGAACCTACGTTCCGTGCGGTGCTCGCCGACGAAGGCGTCAACCCCTTCTTCTTTGAGATGGCGAACATCCGCGAACACTCCTCGTGGGTTCACACGCACGAGAAGCCGGAGGCGACGCTCAAGGCGAAAGAGATCGTCTCGGCGGCGGTGGCGAAGGTCAGCTTCGTGCGCCCGCTGGAGATGTTCGAGGTGCCGGTGACGCGCAAGGCGCTCGTCATCGGCGGTGGCATCGCTGGGATCAGTGCGGCGCTGGATTTGGCGGATATGCACATTCCCACGACGTTGGTGGATAAGTCCCCGTCCATCGGCGGGCGGATGGCGCAACTGGACAAGACCTTCCCCACGATGGACTGCTCCATCTGCATCGAAGCGCCGAAAATGGTGGACGTGGGCAAGAATAAGTACATTGACTTGATGACGTACTCTGAAGTTAAGAAAGTTGAGGGCTACATCGGCAACTTCAAGGTCGAGGTGGAGCGCAAGCCGCGTTACGTGCTCGAAGATCGCTGCACCGGCTGCGGCCTCTGCTCCGACGTTTGCCCTATTTCGGTGCCTAACTTCGAGTTCGAAGAAGGGCTGGGGCCGCGCAAAGCCATCTACGTACCACTCGTGCAGGCCGTCCCGGCTATTTTCACAATCGACATGGACGCCTGTATCGAGTGTTTCAAGTGCATCGAGGCGTGTGGCAGCTTGCAGGCGATCAGCTTCTTTCAGGAGCCGGAAATCGTGGAACTGGAAGTGGGGACGATCATCGTGGCGACGGGCTTGGATATGTGGGATCCCACGCCGCTGGAAGAGTACGGTTTCGGCGTCTACGACAACGTGGCGACGATGATGGAAATCGAGCGCTTGCACTGCGCCGGTGGCCCGACGGTAGGTGAGTTCGTTCGTCCTTCCGATGGCAAAACGCCCCAGACGCTGGGCCTGATTCAGTGCGTCGGTTCGCGCGACAAACGCTACAACGAGTATTGCTCCGGCTTCTGCTGTATGTACACGATCAAGAACGCGCTGTTGCTCAAGTGGCTCTATCCGGACATCGACATCACCATCTTCCGCATTGACATCCGCACGCCCGGCAAGACCTACGAGGAGTTCTACGAGCGCGCGCGGCAGGCCGGTATCCACTTCGTCCAAGGCCGTCCCGCCGAAATCCGCGAGGACCCGGTGACGAAGAACTTGATTGTCCATGTTCATAACGCCGCACTCGACCGGCAGATGGAATACGAGTTCGATATGGTAGGATTGGCGACGGCGGCGATCCCGTCCGATGGTGTCGAGGAACTCGCGCGTGCGTTGACTGTCCCGCTGGATGCGGCCGGGTGGTTCCTCGAATCGCACCCCAAGCTCAAGCCGATCGACTCTTCGACCGAAGGCATTTATCTGGCCGGGTCGGCGCAAGGACCGAAGGACATCCCGCAGAGTGTGGCGCAAGGCAGCGCTGCTGCTGGACGTGCGGCCCGTGTGCTCAACGCCGGGAAGTGGGAGATCGACCCCATCGTCGCCTACGTGGATCCGACGCGCTGCCTCAACGCCAATCCCAAGGGCAAATGCACGCAGTGCGCGCAAGCGTGTCCCTACGGCGCGGTCATCAACCAGCCGGGGACTGGCAATCCAAGCCAGATCATCCCGGCAAAGTGTCATGGCTGTGGGACGTGTGTGGCGGAATGCCCCGCCAACGCCATCACGCAGTGGCACTTTACCGATGGTCAAATCCTGGCGCAGGTTCACGCATTGCTCGCCGACAAGCCCGAAGAGAAGGTGCTAGCCTTCACCTGTCGCTGGTGTAGTGGCTTGGGCGCGGACAACGCCGGTGTAAGCCACTTCCAGTATCCGGCCAACACTCGCAACATCATGGTGATGTGTTCCGGGCGCGTTGATCCGGACTTCGTGCTGGAAGCCTTCAAGCTGGGGGCGGGCGCGGTACTGGTCTCGGGGTGTCACGTGCAGGACTGTCACTACATCACCGGGCGGCAAAAGGCCGACGCGCGCATGGAGAGGCTGAGGAAGCAGTTGGAGCGTATGGGAATGACACCAGAGCGCTTCCGCACCGAGGAAGTCTCCGCCACCGAAGGCGCGAAGTGGGCGCGCATCATGACTGAGATGAGTGAGGTGATCACCGGTATGGGATCTGAGGGCGTGCGCGCAGAGAACGAAGAGATGCTGCCGCAACTGGAGCGCCGACTCCGCCGTGTCCGTGAGGGCGCGGATGCTGCGCGCGTGCTGGACATCTTCGAGGCGCGTCTGCAAGGCGTCAAGACAGAGATACAGCAGGCGTATGAACGAGGGGAGAAATAATGACTTCTGAAATGCATCCTTTTCTCGCTGAAGTGTTAGCCTTACGCGGCGGTCAAGACGTGCTGGAATGTTATCAGTGCGGCACGTGTTCCGCCTCGTGCCCCGCGTTGCCGGATATGGAACATGGGCCACGCCGTATTATGTACATGATCCAAAACGGAATGGAGAAAGAAGTCCTCTCCAGCCCTGATATCTGGCGCTGTGTCTCGTGTTATTCCTGTATGAATCGTTGCCCGCGCGGTATCGAAATCACGGTTTTGTTCACTGAACTGCGCCGGCTAGCCGTCCAAAAGGGCTATGTGGAGGACAAAGAGGCGCAGTTCGGCCAGGTGTTCACCGTGACGCTGGCGCAGCACGGGCGGATGTTCGAGCCGGAACTTTTGACACGCTATTACCTGCGCACCTTGGATGTGAAAGGCATACTGGGGATGATCGGCCCGGGGCTGAAGATGCTGTTGAAGCGTAAAGTCGTTTTCACTCCGACGAATATTGCCGCATCTAAGCAACTGCGAGATGCCGGCGTTGTTCCCCAGGTTGATGCTTTCCCCCGCAGGAAATTCAACGACCGCGTGATTGCAATTATGGTCGCGGTTCTGGGCTTTTTCGCCGCCATCGGCAGGTTGTTCTCGGGTGGCAAGAAGGAGGTGCTCCATGGCTAAAGCTTACGCATACTATCCCGGATGTAGCCTGGAATCCACCGCGAAAGAATACGATATATCTGTGCGTGCTGTCTTTGCCAAGTTGGACATCGAACTGCACGAACTCGAGGGATGGACGTGCTGCGGCGCGACCCATTCCGCCATCTATAAAGGCAATTCGCGCTTTCTGCTCTCGCTGCGCAACGTGGCGCTGGCGGAGATGCAGGGCTATGACACCGTCGTCGCGCCGTGCAGCGCGTGCTACAAAAACCTGCGCCGCGCCGCCAAGCTTGCCAAGGCGGACAAGACGATCTGCGCCAGCGTGAACGACGAAATGGAAGAGCCTTTCAGTTGTTCGGGAAAAGTCGAAGTGCTGCATCCGCTTTATCTCATTCTGCGGGATTACGGCCTGGAGGCTCTGACGAAGCGTGTGGTGCGCCCGTTGGCCGGTCTCAAAGTCGCCAGCTATTATGGCTGTATGCTTACCCGCCCGTCGGATGAGTTCGATAGTGCAGAACGACCCACGGGGATGGACCGATTGGTCAAGGCACTGGGTGCGGAACCGGTGGACTACGATTACAAGGCCAAGTGCTGCGGCGGTGCAATGGCGCTATCGCACGGGGGAACGACCGCGCGTATGGCAGGCAATGTACTGGCGTCGGCTAAGGAGCGCGGCGCGGAAGCGGTCACGTTGGCATGCCCGATGTGCCACATGGCACTCGACCTGTACCAATCGAAGGCCGAACGGGTGGTACGCCGAGACCTGGACTTGCCGGTGGTGTTCTTTACGCAATTGATGGGGCTGGCGCTCGGCTTGGATCCCGCGCAGTTGGGGTTGCAGCGACATATCGTCCCGACGGCATCGGTCGTGGCCCGATTAGGAGCTTAGTTCGAAGGAGTAACCATGAGCCTAGGGCCCACAACGAATAACGAAAATGCGTGTTTGTCATTCCGAGCGGAGTCTGCGGAGCGAGGAATCTCGTTCAAGTAACAACGTGATCCCTCACCTTCGCTGCGCTGCGGTTCGGGATGACAGGTCTAGGCTATTTACGGAGGAGACAGAGTGTGAAACGTGGAACAACTTTGAAACAGCGCACTGAAACATCGCTCACCCTAGAGCGGAAGATGGTCACACACCATGACGTCTTGACCTGGGATTTGGATCGCTGTGTGGGCTGCCAGATCGGACCGAAGGCGTGCCCAAAGGAGGCCATCAGCCACATTGACGGCGTGGTCGAAGATGGGCGCATGGTGACGAAATTGCTGGTGGACGTCGATCCCGACAAATGCATCTTTTGCGGTATGTGTGTGGAGATGTGCCCGATGCGCGCGATTTCGCTGACGCTCAATGGCGAACCTTACAATCCCGTTATCGAGTATGAAACGTTCCCCAAGCTGATGAAATCCACCAAGTTCAACAAGGACGCATTCGATTTTAGCTTGAAGAATTTCGTTATTGAGAACTGCTCCGCGGACGTCATCAGCTACGATGAAGAGCACGACACGATGAAGGTGGATCAGGAGCACTGCATCCGCTGCCGCCAGTGTGAGGTTGCCAGCGAAGGCGCCTTCGAGGTGATGCAGCCGTGGCAGGGCACGGTCCTTTTGCGTCGCGAGTTGTGCGTCGAAGACTGTTTTGCCTGTGCCGATGTCTGCCCGACGCGCGCGCTGCACATCAACGACGACGGGGAATTGGTCCACGCGGACTACTTTTGTATCAAGTGCGGCGCGTGTATGCAAATCTGCCCGATCAAGGCGGAGTGGGAAGAATACGACATACATTTCGAATCTCAGGGCATCATTTACACGCGGACGCATCGCCGGATGACGAATGCGGACGAATTGCCGGTGCTCGTGGAGCGGTGGCGTGTGCGCCATACGCCCGTCGAGAGCGCCGCGTGGCTTGAGGCCCTGGCAAAGCTCGCCGATGACAAGGCCAGCCAGGTCGAAATCGACCGCAAGCGTGCCGTGCGTCGTAAAGACTTGATCCTCGCGTTGAAGGGCGGTAAATCGTACGCCAAAGATCGCGAATAGCCTCTGGCAATCGACTCTGCTTACCGCGCCCCGCACATACCATCGCGGGGCGCAGTGATTTAGGTTCGTCGTTTGCTTTGAGGAGGGAATGGAAATGCTACTTTGTCAGTTGATGACGGCTGTGCCGGATGTGCTAGAAACTAGCGGCAGTGCGACGTCGGGTGATACACCGATTGCAGGAATCACCGATGACTCCCGGCAGGTTCGGCCCGGCTTCCTGTTTGTCGCCGTTCGCGGTGTGTCTGTAGATGGTCACCGTTTCATCCCGGCGGCCATCACTGCCGGTGCGGCTGCCGTCGCCGGCGAAGAATCCGCCGCTGCCCTGAGTCTGCCATCTGGTTTGCCCTATCTGCGCGTGACCGATGCCCGACAGGCGTTGGGGTGGCTGCACGCAGCCTGGCATGGTTTCCCCTCGCGTCACCTGGCGTTGACCGGCATCACCGGCACCGATGGCAAGACGACGACGACGAACCTCCTCTACGAGATTCTGAGCGCCGCCGGGCGTGATACGGGGATGATCAGCACCGTCAATGCACGGATCGGCGCGTTGAGCCTGGACACCGGCCTGCATACCACCACACCGCATCCCGCCGACGTGCAGTGTTATCTGGCCGATATGGTTGCGGCGGGCGCGACGCACGCCGTTTTGGAAACGACGTCGGAGGGGTTGGCGCAACAGCGTCTCGCCGGATGTGATTTCGACGTGGCGGTCGTCACCAACATCACGCACGAGCACGTGACCGCCCACGGCACGTGGGAAGCCTACCGTGAGGCGAAAGCGACGCTCTTTCGTGGTCTGGCGACGGCGGCACGCAAACCCGATGTGCCGAAGGTCGCTGTGCTTAACCGCGATGATCCCGGTTCCTTCGATTACCTGCGCGCCATTTCCGTGGAGAAACAGGTGGTGTATGGCCTTGAGACAGCGGATGTTGATGTAACGGCGACGGACATCGTGTACACGCCACAAGGTATCCGCGCGATATTGCATAGTCCGTGGGGAAAGGTGGAGATTGCCTCGCCACTCGTGGGCGCGTTCAACGTGAGCAACATCCTCGCGGCAGCGTCGGCGGCGCTGGCGCTCGGGATGCCGTTCGATGCGGTGGCGGAAGGGATTGCGGCGGTGCGGGGCGTGCCGGGGCGCATGGAGCGCCTCGACGAGGGACAGCCATTCACCGCGATTGTGGATTTCGCGCACACGCCCAACGCGCTGCGCGTGGCCTTGCTGGCGGCGCGGCAGTGGGTGGCGGGGCAGGGGCGCACCCGCGGGCGCGTCATCGTCGCTTTTGGCTCTGCCGGACTGCGCGACCGCGAAAAGCGCCGTATGATGGGCGAAGTCGCCGGAGAATTGGCCGACCTGATCGTGCTGACCGCCGAGGACCCGCGCACAGAGCCGCTGGATGATATCCTCGCAGAGATGGCGGACGGCGTAATGCGCTATCCGCGGGTAGAGGGCGTGGATTTCTGGCGCGTGCCGGACCGCGGCGCGGCGCTGCTGCATGCCGTCAGATTGGCACAGCCCAACGACATCGTCCTCGCGTGTGGCAAGGGGCACGAGCAGAGTATGTGTTTCGGGACAGTCGAATATCCCTGGGATGACCGCGAGGCGTTGCGCCGCGCCCTCCACGGCGAGACGTTGGATACATTGCCGACTCACGTGAAGCGTGATGCGTGATGCGTAAATTGTAAGCTTGTTTATGCCTCACGATTCATGATTCATGATTCTTGATTCTTCTTAATTCGCCAATTCACTTTTATTTATGGAGCGCCTGATGCGGATTGCGTTGTTGCACGATTGGCTGAACCAGTACGGCGGCGCAGAGCGGGTGTTGGAGCACCTGGTCGCGCAGTTTCCAGGTGCGCCGGTCTACACGAGTATGTACTGGCGTGACAAAATGCCCGCTGCCTACCGGACCTGGGACATCCGCACAACGTGGATGGATCGCTTGCCGGGCGTGTACCATCGGCATCAATGGTATTTCCCCTTGTATGCGCTGGCTTTCGCCACGCTGGATGTGCGCCAGAGTTACGACGTGATCCTCAGCAACAAGAGCGGCTTTTGCCACGGTATCCGCGCGGGCGATACGCCGCAAGTGTGTTACTGCCTCGCGCCCACCCGCTACGTCTGGGAGTTCGATACTTACGCGGCCCGTGAGAGCCTGCCGGCTGCACTCAGGACGCTGCTCAAGCCGGTCATCGCCCTGTTGCGTCGTTGGGACTATCGTGTGGCGCAGCGTGCCACCACGCACTTCGTCGCCATCTCCACCGAAATCCAGGATCGCATCCGCCGTTACTACGGCCGCGAGTCGAGCATCATCTATCCGCCGGTGGATGTGGGGCGTTTCCATCCAGCCCGGCAGCACGAAGACTATTACCTGATCGTTTCGCGGCTGATTCCCTACAAGCGCATCGATCTGGCCGTGGAGGCATTCAACCAACTCGGTTTGCCGCTGCGGATCGTCGGGAGTGGGCGCGATCGTGAAGCGCTGGAGGCGCTGGCGGAGCCAAACATCACGTTTATGGGCTACGTCCCGGATGAGGATTTGCCGGATTTGTTGGCGCGTTGCAAGGCATTTATTTTCCCGGGACGGGAGGATTTTGGGATTGCGCCGTTGGAGGCTCAGGCTTCCGGGCGCCCGGTGATCGCTTACGGCACGGGGGGGGCGCTAGATTCGGTCGTTGAGGGCGAGACGGGGGTGTTTTTCCGTGAAACGACGCCGGAATCCCTCGCACAGGCCGTGCAATCCTTCGACGCAGACCATATAGATCCGCAAGTCTGTCGCGCCAACGCCGAGCGTTTCTCTGTCCCGCGTTTTCAACAAGAGCTACAAGCAATCCTAACCCGTGTGCTAAACTCGCCGAATGTATCTCCGCGCTGAGTCATCATTCGCCGATTCGTTCATTCGCTGATTCGCTCATCCGCTCACTCACCACGGCATCGCCTGAACTTCCCACTCCGGCCGTTTTGTCCACCAGGGCAGAATGCCATAGGATTCTGAGATGGCTTCCGTGGTGTATAGCTCCTCCATACACTCGTACCAGCTCATGCCTTCGGTTTTCTGGAAGTGCCACCACTCGATATCGAAGTACGAGGACCGCCAGCCGGAGAGGGCATTACGCC
Organism: Anaerolineae bacterium; assembly: GCA_049975385.1. Classification (GTDB taxonomy): domain Bacteria; phylum Chloroflexota; class Anaerolineae; order B4-G1; family SLSP01; genus DSWT01. Next base: position 24,185 of record JBNGDO010000056.1, read on the forward strand.
GTTCCCACCCGTAGTCTGCGGCGATGGTGGTGAAGTCGACGTAGTAGCCTTCAGGGATCTTTTCCTTGAATTCGCCGCCTTGGGCCGTCGCCAGTCCGCCCCTGGAGCGCGCCGATAGATCCCAGGGCGCGACGCGCAGCGGTTCGCCCAGGCTGCCGTCTTGTACTTTTGCTTTGATGTATACACGCCAGTAGGTGACGCCGCCGATGTCCTCGCGGACCAATTCTATTTGCCTGTTGCTAAGAAAACCCTGGTTAATGTCTACCGCGCGCCCGCAGACGTGCCAGGAGATGCGCCCTTGCCCATGGCGTGGGGTGTGGTTCATCGGTCGCCACGAATCGCCGAGGATGGACAGATAATCCCATCCCGTTTGTTCCTCTACCGCCTTGCGCAGCGCGTTGTAGCTGTCATTGACTTTGTCACTCAATTTTTCCGCACTGTCGCTGTAATTAACATTTGGCAGGTTGACCAATTCGTATTTCTCAGGGTTCGCGGAAAGCAGGAGTTCCGTGTAGAGGGGAGATTCTTCTTCACCCATGCGTTGTACGAGCCGCGCTTCTAGTTCGGGATTGAGGGGCGTCAGCGTCCATGATGGGGTGTCCATCCAATCCACCGTACTGTAGCCTTCCTGTGCCAGCCCCCAACCTGTCGTGTCTGCCGCGATCAGGTAGGACGTTGCCTGCTGCCGGAAGATGAAGGCTAACGCGCGACCGTCGGGTGACCATGTGGGTTGTCCGCCAACACCAAAGAGACTTGGGCGTACCATCCCGGTCACCAAGGCTTCTTTGTCGAAGGGGATTTTCCAGATCGTTTCGTTGCCGGGCACACCGGCGGAGTAGACGAGATACCGCCCATCGGGTGACCAGGCGGCGTAATCCTCGTTTTGATCGGGTGTATTGCTCACGTTGACGGTAAGGCCGTCATCCAGTGAGATAACGTACAAATCCTTATTGTTGTCACGGTAGGCGGTAAACGCGATGTGGCGCCCATCAGGTGACCAGGCCGGAGAATACTCTGGGGCTGGATCGGAAGTCAGTCGTTGGCTGTCGCCGCGCTCTACGTTGAGGATGTAAATGTCGAGATTGCCATCAACGTAGGCCTCGTAGGCCAGCCACTTGCCGTCGGGTGACCACGTTGGCGCGGCCTGATATTCTGATGTGCGCGTCAGCCGTATGACAGTTCCCGCGCTCATCTCAATGAGATAGAGGTCCCAACTACCGCCGCGCTGTGAGGCAAACGCGAGGTGTTGCCCATCGGGCGACCAAGCCGGATTGCGATCTTCACCGGGATCGAAGGTAAGGCGCAGAAGGTTGCCGGTGTTCTGCGAGAGCAAGTAGATGTCGCTGTTGCCGTTGTGCCGCATGCTGAATGCCAGTGTCCCACCGCTGCCCACTGGGGTAGGGGTAATTGGCGGTGCGCCCGGAACCGGTGTGGGGATGTGCCACGTGGACGCTGGTGGCGTAGTCGTGATGATGATCGTGCGTTCGACCTCACGCTCTATCGCCGGTTGGGCAGTGCGGCTGAGGAGGGCCAGCACGCCAACAAGCAGCACGATCCAGACGATCCGCGGAATCTTGATCTGTCTTGGTTTGAAAAACCATTCTAGTATTTGTTTCAACGCCCTAATATACGCCACAGTAAAACTCTCCCACACCTAAAAAATAGCTGACAATGGGAGATTGTCAACCTGCCGAGTATGAAAAACCCGGGCAAGTCCTCGCGCGAGGGTTTGCCCGGGTATATGGCTGCTTGTGCTACTGATCCAGACGTAATTTGCTAAACGCTTGTCCACCTGTGAGATGCTGAATGGCTTTAGTTTTTTATGACCGGATCAGTAATCTTCTTCGAGTGCTGCTTCAGCTTCGGTGGCACGGCGCGCGCGCTGGCGCGCAGCTAGCCGAGAAAATAGGATACCAAGTTCGTAAAGCACAACGAAGGGGCCGGTAACCAGCAGCATAGTGACGGGGTCTGTTGTTGGCGTAACAACAGCCGCGATAATGGAGGCGATGAAAATGACGAGCCGGCGGCTGCGACTGAGTTGTTGGGGCGTCACGACACCAAACAGGGCAAGTGCGTAAATCACCAGCGGTGTTTGGAACAGGATGCCCATCCACAATGCCAGCGTCGTGGTGAAACCAAGGTATTTCTCTAGCGAATAACTCGGTGTGACGACCGATCCGAAAAAGCCCATCAACACGGGCATACTGATGGGCATCAGGACTTGCAGTGTGAATAAGCCACCCAGAATGAAGAAGATCAAGGCTGCGGGAATTCCAAACAGGAAGGTCTTTCTCTCATTTGGAAACAGTCCAGGCGCCAGAAACCCGTAGATCTGATAGAGGATGTAGGGCAGGGAAATCCCAAAACCCATGGCCAACGCGATTTTGAAGTAGGTGATCGGCGCTTCGGTGGGGCTTAGGGCGATGACGAGCGCCCCTCCTAACGGCTTGACGAGCCAGGCGACGACGTAGTCCACGACGGCAGAGGCGGCAAGCGTGGTCGCGAGGATAGCGATCACTGCACGGAACAGCCGCCGGCGCAGTTCCTGAATGTGGTCGAGGAGACTCATCCCATTTTCTTCTGCCATCTTATTCGTCCTCGTTATTGGGAGGTGTTTCTGTAATGGCAGATGCTGCTGCTGCCGTAGCAGTATCCGGTTTGGGGAGCGCTGTATCGGCGGCAGGCGTGACGATTTCGACTGATTCAGACTCTGCGGTGCTGACTGGCGTGGAGACCTGCAAAGTGGCTGCAGGGGCTTTTTCTCTCGCCGTCGGTTCATTCAATGATGCCTCCAGCGCTTTGGGGACTTCCTCCACGCCGTTGGCCACCGACGTTGACATCTCTTCTAACGTTGTTTTGACGTCCTCAACGACTGCTTTGGTTTCATTGAGGTCGGCTTCGGCAGAGGCTTTGACATCAGCTAGCGTTTTCTGAATCTCAGAAACTGATGCTTTAGTCTCGTTGATCGTTTCTTGTATCTCGTCAGGGATGAGTTCCTCGGTGATGAACTCTCCCTTAAGGCCGGCTGACATTTGCGCCCACATCTGCTGTACTTTGCGAGTGTATTCTCCTATGGTCCGCATAATCTTGAGAATGTCCTCAGGACCAAAAAGGATGATCGCCAAAAGCACAATGATAAGGAGTTCGCCGCCTCCTATATTTAAAAACTCCATCCTGTGTCTCCCGCAGTAGCAGCTTTGTTAGCTCACGCAACAACAAGCTGGGCGCGAGCTAGGCGGCTGCGACGCGATGGTCGGTGAGATTTGACTAGGCTTCTTCGGAACTGTCGTTGTCTTCTGCTGTTTCGGTTTCTTCTTTCGGGGTGCTGGGTTGCAGGCCGTCTTTGAAACCGCGAATACCCTTCCCAAGCTCGGTCCCCAAGCGCGCAACTCGCCCAGGCCCAAAAATGATCAAGGCTAACACGATAACCAAAATCAGCTCCAACGGACCAAAATTCTTGAACAGTGGCATTTCAACTTCCTCCTATCTGAAAGTGTTCACAGAGCGCGTACTTCGATTGCACTGCACGAATGAAACTGCTGTGTCACGCTTCTGCTTTGTGCGCTATCATACTATGGTTTTATATATACGCAACTATTGTCGTCAAAGTTTGTCGGGATTATCTTCGCCAGGATTGCGCCTGTGGAGAAGCGCGTCAGACGTGCGGCGCGCGCATATGAGTTTTCGGCGTCTAGTGTAGTGAGCATACGTGAGTCCCCGGTGAGACTCGAACTCACAACCCCCTGGTTCGAAGCCAGGTGCGCTG
>JBNGDO010000057.1:0-27821 GCA_049975385.1 Anaerolineae bacterium
AGACTTATATTCATGTTTTCCTTTAGAGGCCCAACATGCCTTTACGGCTCCAGCATCCCCGCCTGTCCTTCCACGGTGATGATGACCTGGTTGACGGTGCTGAATTGCAGCAGCGTCTGTTCGATCTGCTGGCGGATGAGCGACATCCGCGCCGCGCCGCCGGCGTTGGCCAGCAGTTCCTTCGAGAAATCCGCGCGCGCCACCCCGTCGATGATGGTGAGGCCCATCACCCGCACGCGCTCGCTCCAGTCCGCGCCGCGATTCGCCGCCGTGAGCACTTCCGCCGGCAGCGGGATCGCCGTTTGGAACCCGTCGAGGTTGTTGGGAACCGGTCCCCACAGCAGCGCCTCGAGCGACGCCCGCCCGATCCCCCGCGTGCGCGGGACGCGAATCGGCTGCGGCGTGACCTGTTCTTGCCGCACCCAGTAGACGTTGACACCGAGTGTGTTGGCGTCGTTGGGATGCAGGACGGTCACAGGCTGCCGGGCCAGGAGTTGCCCGGCCAAATCGTGGACGTAGAGCGTCGCGCCCTGCGTGGCGGGATGCGGCGGGCGCGGATCGAGCACCCAATCCATGCTGATGACCGCCAGCCCGCGCCCGTCGCGCCCAGGCAAGAGCGTGACCACGTGGGCGAACTGCGTGCCGTCGTCCCAGGTTAGTGTCACGTTGACCTGCCCGCCCGGCTGTCCCACGCGCGCCAGCACGTGGGTGGGCACGGTCACATCGGCCAGCGGCGCGGGCATTTCGACGTAGCCGCTGCCGGGGAACCCGGCCAGTGTCACCGCGGCGGAAGCCGTGGCGATGTCGCTGCCATCCTTAGCGCTCACATCCGCTACTTCGACGCGGCCCGCACCTGGCACGCCGCCGTAAGCGACGCTGCCCTCGAAGGTCGCCGGGCTGCCTATCTGCCCCTGCGCCCAGATCGGCGCGATGCCGCAGAGTTGTCCCCACGCATCGTACACGCGCACGACGAGCGTCGCCTCGAACGGCATCACCGCCGTGCGCCCGTGTACCGTCAGTGGATTGGCAACCGTTTCGCCGTTCTGCGGATAATCCAGGACGATGACTTGCGATACTGCCGCGCCGGGCTGCGGAGTGAAGGTGGGCTGCGGGACAAACGTCGGCGTCGGTGGAATCGCTGTCTCTGGTTCCACTATCACCGGAGATGGCAGCGGCCCTGCCGGCGCTTCTGGCGTCGGTGAACCGAGACCGGGTATCGGGGTGGGCGTCCGCCCGATGAGGCCGCAGCCTGATAGCAAAGTCAAGCATAACAAGACGCATATCACTTTTTGCACTGTATACATAGCCCCTCCTTTTCGTGATTGCACTTGCGTGGCGACGACTTCAGCCGGTTTCCTAATCTATCAGCAACTCATACGCCTATTGAGCTTATACCAACAGGTGTGTTATATATGCTGGTCCTTGCAGACGTATGTCAAGCTGATTGAGCACGTTTCGCCCTAGTAACACTTCTTTGCTGAATGGATCGCCTGCAACATCAACGGCAGGGAGTATCAGATCACCCAGACGTGGGTCTATTTCGTAAACGTAAACAGAGTGTTCTTCCTGCCATTGGCTGCTAAGTATGGCAGGACGCACGACGGGGGGATTAAGCGGCAGCAGCCATGAAATCGGTACGAGGGTGAAATCTGCGCCGGTATCAATGATGGCGGTAAAAGGTCCTACCCAGTTCTGATCGGCTGGCGCGGCAATCCATGCATCCATGACCGGCATCGGCGGAAAGTAAGCCGTGGAAAAGGGCTGCTGGTAGTTCATGGCGTGTGCTCTAGCAAACGTGGGCTACGCACGGTGATTGTCTGTTGTGGTTGTGCCAGTACCGGCGTAATCAATACAGGGGCGCGACCAAAACGTGCACGCACGCGACGGCTCAACACTGTGCGGTTCTCATCATGATCTACGACTTGCCCATGGTGCATAGCAATATATTGACCGGCGTATGTGGCAAGTAGCTGCGCGTGTTGCGCGGCATAAGCCTGCTGCTCTTGTTCGATGTCTTGATGTGCTTGTTCCCTGAGATAGCGTTCGATGGCTTGCGATACTATTGTAGTAAGATCGGTGTGTTGTAGATTCGCCACCTGATCAAGTTCATTCACCAGAATTGCCGGGAGAGAGATTTGCACAAATTCTTCCATTTTTCCCCTCCTTTCTCGTTTTCTCGTTGTGGTTAGGCTTTGACCGTGCCACTCTTGGTCTGGCTTCCTTTACCAGAAGTATAGGGGAAATGGTAAAACGGACAAGTGACCGAGTGACTCAGTGACTTGTCGCCTGGCCTGGTTAGGGTATGATAGAGAACTTGTGGAGGTAAGGTGATGCGCATGCTTAAGGCTTTTTTGCGGACGATGCGTCCGAAACAATGGATCAAAAACGGCGTTATTTTTGCGGCGTTGGTTTTCGATGAAAAGCTGCTGAAATGGCACTATCTATGGCCAACTGTCGTGGGTTTTGTGTTGTTTTGCCTGGTTTCCGGTGTTGTCTATACGATTAACGATATTGTGGACCTGGAAAAGGATCGCCAGCATCCCAAGAAACGTTACCGCCCACTCGCGTTGGGCCAACTTTCGCCCAAACTGGCGATCGGTCTGGCGATTGGAATTGCAGTCGTGTCGCTCATTCTCGGCATGCTGCTCAACCCGCTGTTTGCCGCCATCCTTGCCGGCTATCTCGTGTTGCAAATGGCGTATTCGCTGTACCTCAAGCACATCGTTCTCCTGGACGTTATCGCGATCGCCGCCGGATTCGTGCTGCGTGTGGCCGCGGGCATCCCCTTGGTGGACGCGGAGCGTTTTTCGCCCTGGCTCTTCATCTGCATGACGTTATTATCTCTCTTCCTGGGATTGGGCAAGCGGCGCGGGGAACTGATCCTCCTCGGCAGTGAGGCCACCAACCACCGCGCCAGCCTGGCAGACTACAATGTGATGCTACTCGATCATTTGCTCAGCATCGTCACCGCGTCGATGATCCTGGCCTATGCCTTGTACACCTTCTCCGCTCCGAATTTACCCCCCGACCATTGGATGATGTTGACGATCCCTTTCGTCATCTATGGCGCGTTTCGTTATCTGTATCTGATTCACGTGCGCGGCACCACGTTGGCGCCCGATGAAGTCATCCTTACCGACCGCCCCTTGCAAGTCGATTTTGCCCTCTGGGGATTGGCAGCCGTGCTCATCCTATACCTCGGTTGAGATAGTCTCAGTAGATCACAAATTGTCACCCCGAACGCAGTGAGGGGTCTCGTTTCCGTAGCAACGAGATTCCTCACTGCGTGTGGTATTTGTGAACCGCGCCCGCGTCCCGTCGTCCGCGCGTGGTGAGACGCCGTTGACGCAACCGCCAAGCGATCTGCCGCCTGCCCTCGCCGGTGTCTTGATGCGTGAGGGCAGCGTGAATACGACGTGGGCCTGGCCCTACGCGCTAGGAACGTGCTTCGATCTGGCACAACGCGGCGTCATCGCTATCGAAGAAACGCCGCGCCGCTCGTGGCTACAGGGACGCGATTTCGTCTTCCGGCTCGAAGCCGCGCATTCGGCTTTGCGCCCGCACGAGCGCGGCGTGATCGAGATGCTCTTCCGTGAGAAATCCGGCCTCCAATCCGAGTCGCGTTTGAGCAAACTCCAGGGCAACCTGTATAGTCGCCTTAAACCTTTCACCGAGGCCCTGAAGTCGGAATGTGAGTCCCTGAGCTTCTTCGACGCGGAGCGGCAACGTCGCCGCAGCGCGTTGCTGGTGTGGGGGCTGCTCTTGATGTTCTTGGGGCTAGGTTTGATAATTGCAGCGGTGATGCTTATTAGCACGCTGGGCGCGTTGCCCTTGTTTGGCTCGATGGGTGTGGCTGTGTCGGGGATCGTGTTACTCATCGCCAGCGCGTCGCTCTCCCCACTGACCGAGGATTACCAGCAGACGGCGCGGGAGTGGAAGAGCTTTGCCAAATACCTGGGGGATGTAACGCGTGGGCGCAACACGTTGGTGCATCGGGATCAGTTTGAAGGTTATCTACCTTACGCGACGGCGTTCGGAATGGCGGAGTTGTGGGCACGCTATCTCAAAAAGCATGAGAATGTTGAAGTGCCGGCATGGTTCCGCGCGCTGGCCGCCGATGATGGCGGGCACAGTGCCTTCGTGGCGATGATGACGGCTTCCGGTTCGGCGAGCACTTCAAGCGCGGCCGGTGCGGGGGGCGCGGCCGGCGGTGGCGCGAGCGGGGCCGGGTAGTCAAGCTGCGATTTTCGGCTAGAATAGGCCTAACTGGGTTAGGGGCAAACACACGGGCGGGATTTCCCCGCCCGTGAATTTTGATCGTTACCCTTGCGAAGGTTTAGGCAAACCAAAGGTTTGCACACCTTCGCAAGGGTGGTGGAGATAATTGTGAAACGCTCGACTTGGTCTCGTTGGTGGAGAGAACGCGCGTTGCTCCTGCTCCTGCTGCTCGTGGGAGCAGGGCTGCGGCTGTGGGATACGGGGCTTGTTCCACCGGGACTTTACCACGATGAGGCTCAACATGGTCTGGATGCGCTGACCGTGCTCGAAACAGGGCACGTCCCGTTGTACTTCCCTGCCAACAATGGGCGCGAGCCGTTCTTCATCTATTTGGTTACATTGGGCGTCGCCGTGCTGGGACGTAGCCCGCTGGCGGTGCGGCTGCCGTCGTTCTTCGTAGGGTTCCTCACGCTGGCGGCGACCTACGATCTTGCGCGCGTGATGTGGGGACGCCGCGCCGGGCGCTGGGCGCTCGCGGTGTTGGCGGTGACGTTCTGGCACGTCCACCTCAGCCGGATCGGCTTCCGCGCCGTGCTGCTGCCGCTCTTCACCGCGCTTTTCCTGGCGCAGCTCGCGCGCGCACTTCGCAATGACAAATCGAGAATCAGCGAATCGAGAATCAGCGATTCGGCGGATCGAAAATCCACCATCCACCATCCACCATCCACCATCCACCATCCAAAATCCAAAATCGGAAACTGGATCGCTGCCGGAGCGTTCTACGGCGCGAGTTGGTACACCTACATGGCCGCGCGCTTCACGCCGGTCGCTTTGGGCGTGATGATCGTGTATGGCTTGCTCTTCCACCGCGGGCGGACGTTGCAGGCCTGGCGCGGCGCGCTCATATTTTGTGTGATCGCTTTACTCGTCCTTGCCCCGCTCGGTGTTTACACCCTGCGCCACCCCGATATCGTCCTGGCGCGCACGGGGCAGGTGACGATCCTCAGCCCCGAGATCAACGGCGGCGACTTTTGGGGGACGCTGCTCAAGCACACGCTGCGCACGGCGGGGATGTTCGTCGTGCGCGGGGATCGCATCTGGCGGCACAATCTGGCGTGGCGTCCCGTGTGGGGGCCGGCGCTTGGCCTGGCGTTTTTGATCGGTGTGGGTGTGGCACTGGCGGGATTCCGGCGCAATGCCGGAGCCGCGCTGGCGCTCCTGTGGACGGCAGTGATGGCGCTACCCACGCTCCTCGCCGAAGACGCCCCGCACTTCCTCCGCGCCGTCGGTGTCCTCCCGACCGCCGTGCTTTTCCCGACGTTGGGCCTGCTGTGGATTGAGGGTTGTGCGTTAAGGGTTGTGGGTTGTGGGCAGAAAGTCGAATCGGCGGATGAGCGAATCATGAATCATGAATCACGAATCATGGATCACGCATCACGTATCACGCATCACGTATCAAGCATCACACCCCGTCTACCGTCTACCGTCTACTGTCTACTGACTATCGCCTTCCTCTCCACCACCTACGCCTACTTCGTGCGCTATGCGCGCGCGCCGCTGGCCTATCACTGGTTCGAGGCGGGGCCGGTGGCGATGGCGGGGGAAATCAATGCCCTGCTGGGCGAGGGATGGGACGGTGAGAAAATGCTCCACGGCCCGGCGACCGGACGGCGTATTTACGTCGAGCGACAGTTGTGGGATTCCTGGACGGCTGTGCCGTTCCTGGTTGTCCCGGATTCCGTGCGTTTCCTTTCCGTTGCTGCTGCGCCCGATCCCGTTTCTGGTCTGACGTTCGTCGTGTGGCCCTATCATAACTGGAAACTGGCGGTGTTTTCGCATATCCCGCATCCGGCGTACCTGCGCATCGAGGAAGGCCCACAGGCGCAGGGGGACAAGGACGAGCAGCCGTTTACCGTTGCCACGTTGATTCACGCCGACCCGCGTCCGCCCGTGCCGGAACCGGCGGCGCGTTTCGAGGGGGGCATTGTCTTGCGCGCGGCTCTCGTCCACCCCGGCGATTCCGGCGCGACGGTGCGCCTGTGGTGGGAGACGGATACGCCGCTTTACTTCGATTACACCGTTTTCGTCCATTACGTGCGCGACGGCGCCGTTATTGCCCAACATGACGCCCAGCCGGGGCGCGGTCACCTGCGCACCACCGGCTGGGCTACCGGCGATCTCATTCTGGACGAGCACCCGCTGTCCGGCATCGTCCCCGACCCCGCGCGCGACCGCCTGCGCATCGGCCTCTATCGCAGCGACACCGGCGACGCCCTTTCCCGCCTCGACGACGCCGGCAATCCCACCGGCAATTGGGTCGAAGTGGGCGTGATCCTGGCTCCGTAAGTGAATGAGTAAAGAGTAATGAGTAAAGAGCGACGAGCATCCAGCATCCAATATCCAATATCCAACATCCAACATCCAACATCCAACATCCTATTTCTTGCATCTTGCATCCTGCTATCTTTTCTGGCCGCCGCGCCGTTGTGGGGACCGGGGATGGTCAACACGCGGGGTGGGGGGGATAGCCCGTTTTTGCTCCAGCGCACGCTCGATATGGCGGAAAGTCTGCGGCACGGCATCTTCCCGGTGCGTTGGATGACGCACGCGGCCTACGATCTGGGCTATCCGTTTTTCAACCACTACGCGGCGTTGCCCTACTACCTCTCCGGCGGGCTGACGGCGCTCGGCCTTAGTCCTATTATCGCTATCCAGGCTACGCAGACGTTTGGTTTCGTGCTCGCCGCGTTGGCAATGGCGCTGTGGGCGGAACGCACGTTCAAGAGCCGGGCGGCGGCGCTCGTGGCGGTGGCGGCGTACACCTTCGCGCCGTTTCACCTGGTCAACATCTACGTGCGCGGCGACTCGCTCTCCGAGTTCTACGCCTTCATCTGGTATCCCCTCATCCTGTGGACGCTGGATCGCATCGCCGAACGGCCCACGCGCGGGCGCATCCTCGCCGCATCCCTGACCTACGGCGCGCTTATCCTCACCCACAACACCTCCGCACTCGTCTTCTCGCCGTTCGCGCTGTTGTATGTCGTGGTGCGAATGAGCGAATCGGCGAATCAGCGAATGAGCGAATCGGCGAATTGGCGAATGGATGAATCAGTGAATCCAACATCCAACATCCAAAATCTAAAATCCCTCATTGCTCCATTCGTCCTCGCCTTCCTCCTCACCGCCTGGTTCTGGCTGCCGGCGCTTGCGGAGACGCAATACGGGCAGATGGGACCAGAGTTCACGGCAGGATATTTCCATTACACCAACCACTTCCGCGGCCTCGACCTGGTGCAGCGGACGTTCGCCTTCAACTACAGCGTCGCCACCCGCGCCGAAGACGCCGGTCCGTTTGCGATGGGATTGGTGCAGGCGGTTCTGGCGGTGGTGGGCGTGGTTAGCCTAATGGCAAATAGCAAATGGCGAATGGCGAATGAAGAATCAGCGAATGAAGAATCAGCGAATCATGAATCACGAATTACGAATCCCCAATCCCCAATCTCCAATCCCCCATCTCCCCCCGTCTACCGTCTACCGTCTACTGTCTACCTTCTCTTTTCCCTCACCCTCTCCACCATCATGATCACCCCGCTCTCCAAACCGCTGTGGGATCACCTGCCGCTGTTGGAGATCACGCAGTTCCCGTGGCGCTTTCTCTCCGTGCAGGCGCTCTTTGCTGCGATGGTCACGGGAGCGATTGTCGATATCAAAATCTTTAAATCTGCAAATCAGCGAATCAGCGAATCAGTAAATCTCAAAATCCTCGTTGCTGTGGGGTTGTGTGGATTATTGATAGCGGCTGCGCTGGTGGGACTGCATCCCGAACGGCTGTTGATCGCCGACGAAGACGTGACATGGGAGAATCTGCTGCTCTACGAGACCTTCACCGGCAACATCGGCACGACGATCCGCTACGAATACTTGCCGCGCGACGTGTCGCCGCGCCTCTACATCTCCGAAGCCGCCGTGGATGGCGAACTGCGCCCGTTGGCGGACGGCGGCGAGCTGTTGGACTGGCGCTTGCGCGAGCACACGCCCGTCAAACAGGTGTGGGACGTGGTGATGGAGACGGATGCGTCGGTCGTCTTCCCCCTCAACTGGTGGCCTGGCTGGCAGGCTACGGTCGATGGCGTGCGCGTCGAAGCCTATCCGATGCCCGGCTCCGGTCGCCTGACCGTGAGCTTGCCCGCCGGAGAACACGCCGTCACGCTGCGCCTGCGTAATACGCAACTTCGGACGCTCGCCGAAGTTTTGTCGGCGTTGACGATCATCGGCCTCGTTGTTTGGGCCTTTGTGCGTCGAAAGTCCAAAGGCGAATCAGCGAATCAGCGAATGGCTGGATTAACCAATCCCCAATCCCCAATCCCCAATCCCTTTTCCCTTCCCCTGTCTACCGTCGCGCGAATCTTCGCGCCCCGTCTACCGTCTACCATCCTCGCCCTTCTCGTCATCTCCATCCTCCTCCCCGCGCTGTTTCATCGCCAGCCCGTTGCTCCTGGGACATTCTTCGACTTCAACCAGATGCCTTACCCGCACGCGGGGCCGGTGGACTTCGACGTGGCGCAGTTGCAGGATGTGACGCTGTGGGCGACGACGGCGCAGCCCGGCGACACGCTGACCGTGCAGCACACCTGGACGGTGTCGGCAACCGGCTCGCTCACCGGCACACTGCGATTAGTCTCTCCAGCGGAGCCGCGCCACGGTGTCCCCTACGCGGTTGCCGAGACGATCTTCACGCTGCCCTGCGCTGCTGTTTGCGCGACAACTCTTGTTATGCCGGACGATTTGTCGCGCGGACTCTATCTTGTGGAGATACGGATCGATTCGGGCGACGCCGTCTACGTTGGTGCGGTGCGCGTCCCGCACGGTCTGGCGCGACGAACGGATGCGCCTGTGTTAGCTGAGTGCCGCGACGTAACGCTGCACGCCGTCGAACCGCAGCAGCCTGACCCAACCACACTGCGGCTGAAGATGGCGTGGTCCACGCCGGGGACGCCGCGTAACTGGAGCCTCTCGCTGCGGCTGTTGGATGCGTCGGGCCGCCAGATCGTCCAACACGACATCCAGCCGGGATATGGCTATCTGCCGACGACGCTGTGGCTACCCGGAGAGGTCGTCACCGACTACCCGGTGCTCCCGCTGCCGGAGGGCCTCGCGCCCGGCGACTACACGCTGCGCGTCATCACCTACCTGCGCGCCACCGGGGAGACCGGCGGGCAAGCCGACATCCCGATCCGGCTCACGGCGGCGGCACTGTACGATCTACGGGATGCTTGTTGCGAATTTACGCGCAAGGCCACGACGATCCTGTGCCAGGCGGCCGGTGTGGCGCTACTCGGCACCGATCTGCCGGAGCACCTCACCGAAGGGAACTCGCTCGATTTCTACGCTACGTGGAATGCCCTTGAGGCGCCTACTATCGATCTGATGGCGCGTTGGGAACTGCTGGATGCCGCCGGTAACGTTGCGGGAAGTGCGGAAGGGCCGCTGGCCCCCGGTTCCCGCACGTCCGAATGGCCCCGGCATACCTGGGTGCGCGCGCCGGTCCACATCGATCTGCCGCCGCTGTTGTCGCCGGGCGCGTATGATGTGCGGCTGACGCTTCTGGATGGGACCAACATGCAGTCTGAATGCATGTTCCGCGCGCGGGTGACGGTGACGCCGCGCCCGCGTGTGTTCGAGATACCGGAAATCCCGTATCCACTCGCCGCCAGTTTCGGCGACGAAATCCGCCTGCTCGGTTACGATGTGCAGCGTGCGGAAGATGTGGTAACATTGACCTTGTGGTGGCAAGCGGCGACGGCGCCCGCGCAAGAGTACAAACGCTTCGTCCACCTCTACGACCCGGCGACGGAGGCCATCGTCGCGCAGGATGACGCGATGCCGCGCGCGTGGACGTATCCGACGACGTGGTGGGCCGCGGGCGAGGTCGTGAGTGAGACGGTGACGCTGGACATCAGCACCGTCCCAACTGGTGAATACCGTCTGGGCGTTGGCTGGTACGATCCCGCGACGCTCGACCGCCTTCCGGCAATCGACGCCGCCGGGCTGCCGCACCCGTTAAACCGCGTCACACTCGATGCGACGCTGAAACGTTAGCAAGGAAACTTTACCACAGAGACACAGAGAACACGGAGTTTTTTTTTGAATATTCTCTGTGTACTCCGTGTCTCCGTGGTTATTTTGTAGGAGGCGTTATGCCAGACGCGACATTTCACTTTCCGCCGAACTTCCGTTGGGGCGTGGCGACAGCGGCGCACCAGATCGAAGGGAACAACACGAACAACCAGTGGTGGGCGTGGGAACAGCAGGAGGGGCACATCAAGCAAGGCGGCAAGTCCGGCCTGGCCTGCGACGCGTGGCGCCATCCGGAGGTGGATTTCGACCGCGCCGCCGCGATGGGGCTGAACGCGATGCGCCTCTCCGTGGAGTGGAGCCGCGTCGAAGTCGCGCCGGGTCGCATCGACACGGCGGCGCTCGATCATTACCGCGAGATGCTCAAGGGCCTGCGCGAGCGCGGCATCGAGCCGATGGTGACGCTCCACCATTTCTCCGACCCGATGTGGCTGGCGGACGAGGGCGGCTGGCTGAACGCGAACGTTATTCAGTACTTCACGCGCTACGTCGAGCAGGTGGTGCGCGCGTTGGGCGAGTACACCAACCTCTGGTGTACGATCAACGAACCCAACGTCTACGCTTACCAGGGGTATATGGCGGGCGTTTTTCCGCCGGGGAAACAGGACAGCCGGATGACATTTGCCGTAATCCGTACGATGCTTCAAGCGCACGCGGCAGCGTACCGGCGCATTCACCGTTTGCAGGAGGACGCGCAGGTGGGGCTGGCGCACAATCTGCGCTTCTTCGATCCCGCACGCCCGCACAATCTGCTCGACCATTTGGTGGCATGGATACGGGATGTGGGCTTCAATCAGACGACGCTGAAAGCCGTGTGGAACGGTTGGTGGCTGCCGCCGGTGGGCTTCGGCCCAGCGCTCACGCTGCGCCACACTCTGGATTGGTTTGGTCTCAACTATTACACCCGTGATCTGGTGAAGTTTGACCGGGCGGCGCAGGACGATTTCTTTGCTCAGACGATGCACGATCCCCGGGCCGAGATGCTCGATGGCGATTATGGCGAATTGTACCCCCAGGGTATGTTCCGGGCGTTGAAACAGCTTGCGCAGATGGGCATCCCCATTTACGTGACCGAAAACGGCATTCCCGACGCGGATGATGATCAGCGCCCGCGCGCGTTGTTGCTGCATCTGCGCGAGCTCTGGCGCGCGTTGCAGGACAATGTTCCCGTACAGGGATATTACCACTGGACGTTGACCGACAACTTCGAATGGGCAGAAGGTTGGACGCTGCCCTTCGGCCTGATCGAACTCGATCCGCAGACGCAGGCGCGCGCGCCGCGTCCTAGCGCCGACCTCTACGCAGCGATCGCGCAAGGCAATGCGATCACGCCAGAACTACTCGATGCCTACGCGCCCGAACTGCGCGAGGTGTTGCTGCCGGGGTAGTGAACGAATATGGAGGGATATTTTACCGCAGAGATCGCTGAGAACGCTGAGTTATTATGTAAACTCTGCGACCTCCGCGCGCTCTGCGGTGAATTTGATAAGTTCTGTATGAATAGGGTGTTTTATGCGCACAGAGGAATTGGATTACACGCTTCCTGAGGAATTGATCGCGCAGACGCCGATTGAGCCGCGCGACAGCTCGCGGCTGCTGGTGCTGCATCGCGAGGATGGGCAGTTGGAACACCGTATCTTCCGCGATATCGGCGATTATCTGCGACCGGGCGATGTGCTTGTCGCCAACGAGAGTCGTGTCATCCCGGCGCGGCTGTTCGGGCATAAAGAACCTAGCGGTGGTAAGGTCGAGGTGTTGCTCCTGGGACAGTTGGAAGGGACACAGTGGCACTGCCTGGTGGGTGGCGCGCGCACACGGGTTGGGACGCGCCTGCGCCTCGATCAGGTCAGCGCTGACGGCGTCAGTGCCGCGCCTTCGCCACTGACGGCAGAGATTTTGACGGTGGGTGAGCGCGGCGAGCGTGTGCTCGAGTTCTCTGAGCCGGTGGAGTCGTACTTTGATGATCTGGGTGTGATGCCGCTGCCGCCCTATATCCACGAACCCCTGCGCGACCCGGAACGCTACCAAACTATCTACTCCCATACCCTGGGCAGCGCGGCGGCTCCCACCGCCGGGTTGCACTTCACGCCGGAGCTCCTGCTCGGGCTGCGCGATCGGGGTGTGGGATTCGCCTTTGTCACACTGCACGTTGGGCTGGATACGTTCCGCCCCATTACCGAGGATGCCATTGAAGAACATCAAATTCACACCGAGTGGGGGCGTCTCAGTCTGCCTGTCGCCGAGCAGATCAACCGAGCGAAAGTGATGGGCGGTCGCGTCATCGCCGTGGGGACGACGAGCGTGCGCGTGCTGGAGACGGCGGCCCGGCGCGGTTTGTTACAGACACCTGACGATACCCCTGGCGGCACGTGCCCGTGGCGTCCGCTCGCGCCCTTCGAGGGTTTCACCGATCTCTACATCACCCCTGGCTTTCGCTTTCGCGTAGTAGATGCGATGATCACTAACTTCCACCTGCCAAAGAGCACGCTCCTGGCCTTGGTGATGGCCTTCGCCGGCGAAGACAACATCCGTCACGCCTACACCGAGGCGATTGCGCAGCGCTATCGCTTTTTCTCGTTCGGCGATGCGATGGTGATTTTGTAGACTCAGTAGAACAAATTTTGCTTGGTCTGGATCGCCAGATCCAAACTAGGACGGGGATCTTGACGATCCCCTCGGAGCATTTTGTGATCTCCAGAAACTCTTTACCGCGCGTGGGCAGCGAGCCACGTTCGCAGCGGCTCATGGATGGTGATATCGGTTACAGCGTCGGGATGCATCGGGCGCTCCTCGTTGGCGATGCATACCAGATCGTTGAGCACCTGCGCGCGCCGCTCCGGGGGGATGACGTGTTGCAGGTTGTATGGATAGCTGTAGTCGGGTGGCAGCAGGCGTATCCGCTCCGCCGGCAGCATCGTCACGATCAAGGCGCTCAAGACGGCCTGGTGCAGGAAGATTTGGTGCGCGATGTCGCCGCAGGCCTCTTCCTGGAACGCCCGGTCTTCGACCAGCGCCGTGAAGTCGTCCAACCACCGGCGAAACAGGCCCAGCGCCGGATTGACTGCAAAAGTGTGCGTGTTGAAGTAGGCGCGGATGCGCTGTCCATCAACGTATGATTCGACGATGGTTTGCACATCATCCACATCCATGGTTGCATAGACCTTTCCCCAGAACCGATCCACCGGCTCCGACGCAAGCAGGCCTACATTCTTGACGTGGACCGGCCTGATGGCGACATCGTAGGTCATCCCATGCTCATCGGGAGATGCGAGGTTGAATAGCTCGGGTGGCTGGATCACGAAACAGTCGGGATTGAACCAGATGAGAGAGCGCACCGCGGGTCCGGCTAACGTTTCCGCTTGCGCGCACGCACAGACTTTGTCGGCGAGGATGGCGCCCTTGAGCGCATCGGGTACGATGAGTGTGTGCAATTGGACGCTCTCTAGCGCTGCGAGTTCCCCACAAGGCGCGTTTTGTGGATCGCCTTCGAAAAGCAAGATTGGGCACTGGTTCAGCCAACCGCCGAACGCCCGAATGCTTTCGATGAGCAGCCGTGCGTACTCGCACTCTTTGGGCGTCGATACCCATGTGGCAAGGACTGCTTGATCAGGCATTGGAATCCTCCCCGGAAAATGGTTGTGGGTTAAGGGGTGCAGGTTGAAAGTTGAAAAATTCGTTTCAGCCGCTACGCTACCAAGTCCGTTCAATCTGTTGACTTTGGTCTGTACATTGCCAGGAGAAGCACCCCGATACCGGCCATGAGCGCCACGTCGGCGACGTTGAAGATGCCGGTGCGCACCTTGCCGATACCGACGTTCATAAAGTCCACGACTGCGCCTTGATGCGTGATGCGGTCGATGAGATTGCCGATTCCACCGCCGATGATCAATGCTGCGCCTGTGATGCCGGCCACATTCAGTTCTTGGACAGTCAGGGTGAAACCGAGCATCCCCACAACCATCAGCGCCGCGAGAACGATGAACAGCCAAAAACGCACGGTATCCGACAGTTTCGCGCCTAACCCGAGGAAGGAGCCTTGATTTTCTATGTAACGCAAGACTATCATGCCGTTCATCAAGTCGATCGGCGGCGATTGTGCGAGTTGTTGCTTGGCGATAAATTTCGTCGCCTGGTCGCATCCCACGCACGCGCAGACGACGATGAGGATGAGAAGGATTTTGTGGCGCATTTTCATTGGATAGGGATTCCTTTGTTCGATAGTGATCGCTTGAGGGTAGTGGTTGTCTGACCATCAAACCCTTCGCCGCGCATTATAAAGCATTTCTTGCGCCTGCAAAGGTCATCCAGGGCTATCGCATTTCAAGTTTTCCCCCTCCCAGACCCTCCCCCTGCGCTTCGCGCGGGGGAGGGAAAAGCTTTTTATGTGTTTTTGGGCGCGTAACACGCGCCCAAAAACACATCTTTTGATTTCTCCCCCCTTTCCCGCACGCGGGAAAGGGGGGAGGGGTAATGTTCCGCTTAGCTATGGCTTGAGAATATACGAAGTCAAATACAATAGCCCTGAAAGGTCGTCTTGCATAACCACGCTTTTTGTCTATCCTATGACCATTACAGATGTATGGAGTTCCTAATGCTTGTGTCCGAACTTTACGCCAGCATCGACCTCGGCGGCACGAAGATCGCGTGCGCGTTTGGGAAGGCGGACGGCGAGATCGTCGCAGAGCGCGCAGTGCCGACACTGTCGCATGAAGGGCCTCAGGCCGTTCTGACCCGCATCGCGGATCTGGTGAACGTGCTTGCTGCCGAGATCGGTCAACAGCCAGCGGCATTGGGGATGGGCGTGCCGGGTTTGGCGGACGTATCGCGCGGTGTGGTCAAATTCCTGCCCAATCTGCCGACGAACTGGCGCGATGTCCCGGTGCGGGATAGCCTCAGGCCGCGTGTCGGGTGCCCGGTCTACCTGCTCAACGATGTGCGGACGGCGACATTGGGCGAACTTACGTTCGGCGTGGGGCGCGATCAGCCCGATGTGACGATGGCGTTTTTTGCGTTGGGCACGGGCATCGGCGGCGGGGTGGTCATCGATGGCAAGCTGCGCCTCGGACCTCTTGGTGCAGCGGGCGAACTGGGCCACCAAACTATTCTGCCCGACGGTCCGTTATGCGGCTGCGGGAATCGCGGTTGTTTGGAGACGCTTGCCAGCGGCCCGGCGATTGTCGCGCAGGGGGTGTGGTTGCTGCGAAGCGGGCGCGCGCCGCACCTCTACGACATCGTGGAAGGCGATGTATCGCGCATCACGCCGCGTGAGATGGCGCAGGCGGCTGAAGCGGGCGACGATGCCGTGCGCGATGTGCTCGTGCGTGCTGCTGAGTACCTCGGGATCGGTGTCGCCAACGTCATCGTGACGCTGCATCCCGACTTGGTTGTGCTTGGCGGCAGCGTCTCGCAGATCGGACCGTTGCTTTTCGATACCGTACGCGCGACCGTGCAGCGTCGTGTGGGGATGTTTCCACCAGACAATGTGCGCATCGAACCGTCGCGGCTTGGCAATCAAGCCGGTTTATTTGGCGGTATTGCACTAGCCATGCGCGGAGATATGGGAGTATAATGTGTTTGTAGCTTAACATCTATCAGACCACTCAATCCATAACCCAAATCCAAAGGAGGATAGCAATGGATTACACGTACTTAGATATCGCAAAGATGATCGATCACTCCCTGTTGAGCCCCACGATGGACGTGGCGACACTGGAAAAAGGCATTCTGGTCGGGTTGGCCTACGATACAGCGAGCGTCTGCATTATGCCTTACTATCTCAAACGCTGCGCGCAATTGCTCCATGGCTCTACGGTCAAAGCTAGCTGTACTATCGGCTTCCCGCACGGTGGGCACACTACGGCGATCAAGGTCGCCGAAGCGGAACAGGCGCTAGCGGATGGCGGGCAAGAACTGGACATGGTGGTGAACATCAGCAAGGTGCTCAGTGGCGATTGGAGCTACGTGCGCGATGAAATCAAGGCCGTCGTCGATGTTGCGCACGCGGCAGGGCAGAAGGTGAAGGTAATCTTCGAAAACTGCTATCTCAAGGATGAGCACAAGATCAAGCTGTGCGAAATCTGCGGCGAGGTTGGGGCGGACTGGGTGAAGACCTCGACCGGCTACGGCACCGGCGGTGCGACCATTGAGGACCTCAAGCTGATGCGCGCGCATTCCCCAGAACACGTACAGGTGAAGGCGGCGGGCGGCGTGCGCACCCTCGACGCGCTCCTTGAAGTGCGCGCAGTTGGCGCGACCCGCGTGGGTGCTTCGGGGACGGTGAAGATTCTCGATGAGTGCCGCGCACGGTTGGGGTTGGAACCGATTCAGATCGCAGATAAGAGCACGCCTGCGGGGTATTGAGATAAGATTCCCCATACCGAGTGCCAATGGATCGTGAGATTTTCGAGGCCTGGGTCGCGGAAGCGCTCGATGCGCTCCCGGAGACCTTTCACGCCCGCCTGGAGAACGTCGAGGTCGTCGTCGAGGATTGGCCCGACCGCGAGACACTGCGCCGGGCCAGCGTGGGCCATCCGGCAGGGCTGCTGGGGTTCTATCACGGCGTCCCGCAGACACAGCGCACGCATCATTACGGCCTGGTTCTGCCGGACAAGATTTCCATCTACCGCCGGGCTATCGAGCTGCACTGTCACACGCCGCAAGAGATCCGCGAGACCATTCATCACGTTGTGCGCCACGAAATCGCGCATCATTTCGGGATCAGCGATGCGCGTCTCAAGGACATGGGCGCGTATTAACGCTGTGCCAGAAAATACAAAACGTCCAGCGTATGCCAACGCTGGACGTTTTGATTGTTCCGCAATCGCTTATGGTGTGACGTTGCCGTTAAGGGCGGTGAGGTCTTGCAGCGCGGGGATGTAGTAGTCCTCCAGGTATTCTTGTACCATACGCCGCGTTGAGAAGTGCGGGCCGACGGTGCGAATGGCCTCTTTCATCATCGTGACCCACCCGCGTGGGATGTCGTCGTGGTCGCGTTTGTAGTAGAGTGGGACGACCTGTTCCTCTAGAATGCGGTACAGCGCGTCGGCGTCGGCGTCGTCCTGCAAGTTGGGATCGACGTAGTCCTGCCTGGCGTCGATGGCCCAGCCATTGCGCCCGTTGTAGGCTTCGGCCCACCACCCGTCGAGGACGCTCAAGTTTAGAATGCCGTTGAGCGCGGCCTTCATCCCGCTCGTACCGCTTGCCTCCATCGGTTTGCGCGGTGTGTTCAGCCACACATCGACGCCTTGGACCAAGTAGCGTGCCACGTGCATATCGTAGTCCTCAACAAAGGCAATGCGCCCTCCGAACTCAGGGTTGCGCGCAATGTTGTAGATTTGTTGCAGCAGCAGTTTACCAGGATCATCGGCGGGATGTGCTTTGCCGGCGAAGACAATCTGGACAGGACGGTAACGGTCGTGAATGAGTGCCTTTAACCGTTCCAGGTCCCGGAAGATGAGATTGGCGCGTTTGTACGTGGCAAAGCGGCGGGCAAACCCGATCACCAGCGCATCAGGATCGAGGAAGATGCCGGAACTGAGCAGCTGATCGGGCGGCGTGGCCTGCTGCATCCGCGCCTCTCTGGCACGCTCCCGCATTGTTGCAAACATCTTCCGCTTCAGGAAAACGTGCGCGTCCCAGAGCCGTTCGTCGGGGATTTCCTCGACGCACGCCCACAACAGTGGATTGTCCTGGTTCGCGATCCAATCCGGGCTGAGGTAGCGGCGGTAGAGCCTATGCATCGCTTCGCCAGTCCACGAGGGTAGGTGGATGCCGTTGGTCACGTGACCGATGGGCACGTCGTCGGCTGATTTTTCTGGCCAGAGGCTGTGCCACATTTTGCGTGAAACTTCTCCATGCAGCGCGCTGACCGCATTGGAACGCCCTGCCATCGTCAGGGCCAGTTTGGTCATGTTGAAAGCTTCCTCGTTGTTCATCTTGTGACTGCCCAGGAGCAGGAATTCCTCACGGTTCAGATTGAGCTGCGGCCAGAAATGGTGGAAGTATTTGTCGACGAGGTTGAAGTCGAAGGTGTCATGGCCGGCCGGGACCGGGGTGTGGGTGGTGAATATCGTGCCGGCGCGCACGTGCGTGCTCGCTTCCTCAAAGGACATCCCCTGGGCCATAAACTCACGCGCACGTTCGAGCACCATGAATGCCGAGTGGCCCTCATTGATGTGCCAGACTACGGGATGGATTCCCATCCGGCGTAGAATCTGCACGCCGCCGATACCGAGGATAATCTCCTGTTGGATGCGCATTTCACGGTCACCACCGTAAAGACGCGCTGTCAGTTGGCGATCCCAGGGTGCATTTTCCTCAACGTCAGCGTCCATCAGATAGAGCTGGGAACGTCCCACCAGCACTTCCCAAACCCGGAGGTAGATGTCGCGATCGCCCACTTTCACTGTGACTAGGTGTTTGTCGCCGTTGCCGTTCAATGCTGGGCACATTGCAGCTTCTTGAGTGTTAAGCGGTGGATAGATCGCTTCCTGCCAGCCGCTGTGATCCAAACGCTGGCGGAAATAGCCTTGCTCGTAGAGGAACCCTACGGCCACGAGAGGCAAGCCTATATCGCTCGCTTCCTTGGTGTGGTCACCGGAGAGGACGCCGAGGCCGCCGGAATAGATGGGGAGCGAGCTGTGCAGCCCGAATTCTGCCGACATGTAGGCGACGGGGTTTTTGCTATACCATTGCGTGCTGCCGTGTGTGTCCTTGTCCATCTCCATCATCACCGCGTCGAAATCGCGCAGGAAAATCGGGTCTTTGGCCAATTCATTGAGATTCTCTTGAGGGGTTTCGCGCAGGATGCGTACCGGATTGTGACGGGTGGTCGTCCACAGCGTGCGATCCAGTTGCTTGAAGAGATCGCGTGACGCGCGATGCCACGCCCACCAGAAGTTGTAGGCAAGTTCTTCAAGACGCGTCAGGCGTGGTGGAAGTTTTCCCTGTAAACTAGATAGTTTTTCCTTGTTCATAGTTCATAATTCCCTTCTGTGTCTTTAGATTTTCCAACGATATTCTCTTGGATTGAGTAGATACACTGTCAAGGGCGCGGTTTCCCGCGCCCCCGATGAGATCAATGGTCATTAAGCATTTAAGGTCTGATCCATAGAACTAATACAAACATAATCATCGCGACGAAACCAAATTCGAACAGCACCCGGCGGGTCATCTGTCCGAGCAGATGTTGGTAACTTAACCCGCTGAGCAAGTACAATGCCAACGTCAACATTGTGGCCGCGGTCCAGGTGGAAACCGGCCAATAACCCAAGACCCAGGCCATCTCGCTAACCAGCAGAGCAATGATCCCGCTGAAGAGGAGGACTTTCGTCCACCTGACACCGCTGGCGCTCAACAGGTCGCAGGCCAGCAAGCCCATGAGTGCGAGCATCGCTGGGCCGGTGATCAACGCGCGTTCCTGTTCGCGCAGGATGATGCTGGCAAGCGCGAAGCCGAGCAGATAATCGGCGATGTTGAGCAAGGTACGAGCGCTTGTGTACCCTGGGCTGTCCGGTGAGAAGGCGCGGTAACTCAGGTGTATCAGCAGGCCGATGAGCACCCCGCCGATCAATAGCGTGACGAGCCAGACCGGCCATGAAGTCGCGCGGATCAATAGCATTGAGGCCAATAGCGTTCCTAGGGTGGGGGTGATGAGTGAAAAGATGAGCAGGCGTTCCTGGCTCGCGTGCAATGGATGGCTCTGGATCAGTGAGAAGGTGCCGGTGGCGACCAATCCCACCATAAGCAGCGTCAACAGCAAGTCCCCGCCAAAGGTGAGTTGCAGCGGCGATCCCAGAATGCGCCGCACACCCCAGGCCAGGGTGGGCAGCTCTACAAAGCGAAAGAGCGTGGCGCTTGCCAGAGTCGCTGCCAGTATCACACTGAGCCGTTCGCGCTCAGTATTTTGGCTCTCCCCTCCTGACATAAACATGACGCTATTCTAACGTGGGGGAGGTATTTGTCAACTTTTCGTCAGAACGCTGCCGAGGGCGTTCTACCTCGGCAGCGTCAGAGAGCGCTTGTTCGGGATTATTTCAGGTCGCGGGTAAGGGCGTCCAGGAATTCATGGTTGGTGCGCGTGCGACGCATTTGTTGCAGGAGCGCCTCAGTGGCCGCGGTGATGTCGTAACCGGGTGTGGTGGGGGAGCCGGCCATCATTTGCGACAGCATACGGCGCAGCAGCCACACTTTGCGCACTGTTTCTTTGTCCAGGAGCAGCTCTTCCCGCCGCGTGCCGGAGCGTAGAATATCGAAAGCTGGGAAGATGCGCCGTTCTTGTAGCTTGCGATTCAGGTGCAACTCCATGTTACCAGTTCCCTTGAATTCCTCGTAGATCATATCGTCCATCCGGCTGCCCGTGTCGATCAAGCACGTGGCAAGAATTGTCAGGCTACCGCCCTCTTCGATATTGCGCGCCGCGCCGAAGAATTTCTTGGGCGGATAGAGGGCTGCCGGATCAAGACCGCCGGAGAGGGTACGCCCGCTCGGTTGTACCACCAGGTTATACGCGCGTGTCAGACGCGTAAGGCTGTCCATCAAGATGACGACGTCGCGCCCGATTTCCACCAGGCGTTTGGCGCGATTCAGCGCCATTTCCGCCACCTGAGTTTGATGCCCGACCTCCTCATCGAAGGTTGAGCTAGTCACCTCGGCTTCCACAGAGCGATCCATGTCGGTGACTTCTTCGGGGCGTTCCCCGATCAAGACGACCATCAGGTGCACTTCGGGGTGGTTTTCCGAGATCGCGTTGGCAACCTTTTGCAGAACGGTGGTCTTACCGGCCTTGGGCGGCGAGACGATGATGCCACGCTGCCCCAAGCCAATTGGAGCAACCAAGTCCAACAGGCGTTCTGTCAGGTTACGGGGCTTGTTGGTAAGAATAAATTTCTGTTGTGGGAAGATGGGCGTTAGGCGTTCGAAGCGTGGGCGGCGTTTGGCCGACTCTGGGTCCATACCATTGACAGCCTCTACACGCAGCAGACTGCGGTACTTCTCCGTCTCCTTGGGCGGGCGTACTTGGCCGATAACCATATCGCCGGTGCGCATACCAAAGCGACGAATCTGGCTCTGCGAGACGTACACATCCTGCGAGCCCATGTAGCGTGCCGAACGCAGGAAACCGATGCCCTCGTTGGTGATTTCGAGAATCCCACCACCAAAGCTGTATCCTTCGCGTTCGGCCTTGGCCTTGAGTAAGAGGAGGATGAGGTCCTCTTTTTTGCGCCCGCTGTAGCCAGAAACTTTGTAGGTGCGAGCTAAATCCCGCAATTCTGGAAGCCGTAGGGCTTCTAGCGCATTCATATCCATATGTCGCAGCTTGTCAGCATGCTCTTCGATCTCAAGGCCTGCCGCGCTGGGTGCTTCTTCTGGCTCCTCTTCGCTGCTCTCTTCTTCGTCAGGATCGTACTCTTCGACATCAGGGCTTTCGCCGGTGTCGCCGTTGTCAGACGCGCCAGCCGCGTCTGTTGTCTCCCCTGCGTGTGCAGCGGCTTGATTTTCCGATTGTAGTTCTTCTTCTGGATCCATGAAATCCTCCTTAAAAACAAGGTCCTATGCTAATTTGCGAGTGTGGCCTTTCAGGGCCATAATGTGACTACGGCCCAGGTCACAAAGCCTGTCCAGAGCAGACTATCGATACGATCAAAGATACCGCCATGCCCGGGAATCAACGTTCCGGTGTCTTTGACCCCTACTTCGCGTTTGATCACTGAGACAAAGAAATCGCCAGCAGTGGTCAGCGCCGAGATAGCTGCACCGAGTACAAGGCCCTTGACCGGCGTCAGGCTGCTCACATCTGGCGCGACAGTGGGCCAAAGCCAGCCCAGTAACAGGCCGGTCAGCGTCCCGCTGATGACCTCGCCGGCATAACCTTCCCAACTCTTCCCCGGGCTGATGGTGGGCGACATTTTGTGCTGTCCCCATTGCCGCCCGACGAAATAAGCCATCGATTCACTGATCCACACGATAGG
This sequence comes from Anaerolineae bacterium, assembly GCA_049975385.1. GTDB lineage: Bacteria > Chloroflexota > Anaerolineae > B4-G1 > SLSP01 > DSWT01. The sequence goes on from JBNGDO010000057.1 coordinate 22,323, forward strand.
CAACGCGGTGAGTGTCCACCATAGTCCGTCGGGGAGCGCGCGCATACGCCATAGATAGGCGCCGGCGGCGCCCAAATACATCCCACCCGCGAGGGTCAGTGCCCATTCTGCAGTCGGATCGGCGATTGTGGGATGGCGATCCCGGCGGTAGAGAATCCATCCTGCCGTCAACAGCGTCAGTCCAGCTAACCCCGGCACGAACCACTTTCCATTGCCCCACAGCGCGTCAGCCATCCACAGAAGATTGAACGCGAAGATGCACGGCAAGGCGAGCGTGTAGGCTTTGCGCTGGAGCATCTGCACGTATTCGATAGACGCGATTAGCATCAGGGTGCTGATTAAAAGTGCATAAGGCCATTGTCCCACAATAATGATGGTGATGGCAACCGGCAACAATATGGCGACGCTGATAATTCTGGTTTTCATAAGTACGAATTTCTTTGCTCTATCTGTTGGTTTTTGCTGGTTTACATCATCCGCCACTCGATGTCACGCACCGGCAAGGCGTGGAATGTGTACATAGAAAATATTGAGTCTATCCGTATTTTAACCCTAATGCGCTAGATTTGGGCATCGCAAATATTCACCGTGGTTAGGTTTCAGAGAGGATGCGGGGGACTCCTATAGGTGGAGTATGCGCTGTCCTATGTTCTCAGGTATTCAACCCGCCGTAACGCCGGTCCCGTTGGCTAAACGTCTTTAGCGCCGTGTAAAGCTCATCCTTGTCAAAGTCCGGCCAATAGGCTTGTGTGCTGTAATATTCAGCGTAGGCACCCTGCCAGAGTAGAAAATTGCTCATCCGCATTTCCCCACTGGTGCGGATAATCAAATCTGCATCAGGAAGCCCTGCCGTATATAGGTGTTCGTCAATCAATGCCTCTGTTATTGCTTCAGCAGGAATTCCGGCTTGGACGATGCGGCGCACGGCTTCGACAATTTCCTGGCGTCCGCCGTAGTTGAACGCGATATTGGCGATCAACTGATCATTGTTACGCGTCAATTCTACCGCAGCTTGAATCTGTTCTTTGAGGTCATCCGACAGGGGCGTCAAATCCCCGATATGTCTTAATTGTACACCATTTTTGTGTAATTCGCCAACTTCTTTTCCCAGCGCGTCGCGGAGGATGTTGAGCAGCCCGCGTACCTCCTCGATAGGGCGCCGCCAATTCTCGGAGGAGAAGGCGTACAGGGTCACAATTTTCACGCCGAACTCGACGGAAGCGCGCAGCACGCGCCGCAGATTTTCGACGCCAGCCCGGTGTCCGGCGAGGCGTGGCAGACCACGTCGGCGGGCCCATCTCCCATTGCCATCCATAATCATGCCCACGTGTTGCGGTAGTTGTTCCAGGGGAGGGTAGCGGTCCCCGTAGGGGCTATCTGTATTGCTCATGCGATCTCCATTAGTTTATGCACCAGCCTGTACGTCGCTGAGAGAACGGGAGAAGTGGTAAAATGGGAGCTCACTGTGGACAGAGAAAACGTGAGAGGGCCGCAGGAGGCCCTGACTACGTAAGCAGCGCGTGCCCCCTACAGCGCCAAATCTAGATTTGCATAATGTCTTGCTCTTTGCGGGCACCAGCTTCATCTACCTTTTCCGCAAAGCGGTCGATGATTTTTTGCAGTTCATCCTGGCCGCGTTTGAGATCGTCTTCAGAGATGAGTTTTTCGCTTTCATATTCGCGCAATTCTTCCAGTGTATCGCGCCGGATATTGCGCAAAGCGATTTTGCTCTCTTCGACGCGCCGTTTTACGACTTTGACCAACTCACGGCGACGCTCTTCCGTCAGGCGGGGGATGGGGATACGGATCACACGCCCATCATTTCCCGGATTCAGCCCCAGGTCCGCTTGCATAACACCTTTCTCGATGGCCGCAATGGAGCCGGTATCGTAGGGACGGATGAGGAGCAGTTGCGGCTCCGGGGCGGAAATAACGGCCAGTTGGTTGAGGGGGGTGGGCATACCGTAGTATTCCACCATCACCCGTTCCACCAGAGCCGGCGACGCCCGCCCGGTGCGGATGCTCTTGAAGTCTTCCTCCATCGCTTCCACCGTCTTGTCCATGCGGACTTCGGTTTCACTCATAAGCTCTTTGATCATACTGCCTCCTTGTATCTTAGGCTCCCATTACTGATCCAGTCGTGGTTTGCTAAACGCTTATACGCCTGTGAGACACCAAATGGCTTTAGTTTTTTTATGACCGGATCAGTAGGCCTCTACCCACCGATGAGCGTTCCGGCAGACTCTCCGCGTGCCACGCGCTCCAGACTTTCTGGATCCCAGAGATTGAGCACAATAATCGGGAGCTGATTCTCCATACATAGGCTGATGGCGGTCGAATCCATCACCCGCGATTGTAGATTTAGGGCCTCCAGGTAGGTTAGCCGTTCGAAACGGCGTGCATCGGGATTTTTGATGGGGTCATCACTGTAGACCCCGTCCACCTTGGTGGCTTTGATGAGCAAGTCGGCGCCAGTTTCGGCGGCTCGTAGCGCGGCAGCGGTATCGGTCGTAAAGTACGGGTTGCCAGTGCCCGCGCCGAAAACGACGACGCGTCCTTTCTCGAGATGTCGCATAGCGCGCAAGCGGATGTACGGTTCGGCAATCGCCCGCATTTCGATAGCGGTTTGAACGCGTGTGATAACCCCCTCGCGTTCCAATGCGTCTGCCAGGGCTAACGAATTCATCACCGTGGCGAGCATCCCGATCTGATCGGCGCGCGCGCGGTCCATCCCGTGCGCCAATCCATCGACGCCACGCCAGAGATTGCCAGCACCGATGACGATGCCGATCTCAATTTCTTGAGCGTGGATCGCTGCAATGCGCCGTGCGACTTCTTCAGCGCGTTGAGGGTCGATGCCGACACCTCCTGGATTGGAGAGCGACTCCCCGCCAACTTTGATGATGACTCGCTTGTACATGGGATGGGTCACGCTGTGCCTCCGATCGATAAAAAGCCGGGGCAACAGCCCCAGCCATTGCCCCGATTACTCCTCCAGGCTCTCGCCTAACTCAAATCGCGCAAAACGGCGAACAACCATGTTTTCCCCGGTCTTCGTCATTTGCTCCTTGACCAGGTCGTCAATGGTGCGTTCCTCATCGCGAATGAACGCTTGCTCCAACAAGCAGATGTCCTGGTAGAACTTCTCCATCCGCCCATCCACAATGCGTTCCACGATCGCTTCGGGCTTGCCTTGTTCCAGCGCCTGTGTGCGATAAAGCTGTTTCTCGTGTTCGATGACGGACGCGGGCATATCCTCACGTTTGATGTACTGGGGTGACATTGCCGCAATCTGTAGCGCAATGTCGTTGACCATTTCTTTGAACTCATCGGTGCGAGCCACGAAATCAGTCTCACAATTGACTTCCAGCAGCACGCCAATGCGCCCGCCACCGTGAATGTAGGAAATGACCAGGCCATCTTTCGCTTCGCGATCGACGCGCTTAGCGACTTTTGCCAGCCCTTTTTCTCGCAGATAATCTACGGCTTTGTCGAAATCGCCCTCGGCAGCTTCCAAAGCTTTGCGGCAATCCAGAACCCCGGCTGCGGTTGCCTGTCGCAGTTCTTTAACCATTTCGGTTGTGATTTCCATCTTACGCTAACTCCTCGTCGTCGTCATCCTCGTAGAGATCGCCCTCGTCTGCGAGGTCTTCTTCCTCTTCTTCAGGCTCTTCATCTTCATCTTCATCTTCGTCGTCGAATTGGATCTGCCGCAGGCGAGCCAATGTCTCGGCGCTTAGGTACTTCTCGTCCTCGGCGTAGATTTCCTCTTCCGGCTCGTGTTGTTTGCGCAGCCCCAACCCTTCAAGCGCGGCGTCGGCGATTTTCGACGTCATCAGCCGGATGGCGCGGATGGCGTCATCATTGGCGGGAACCACGCAATCAATCTTGTCAGGATCGCAGTTGGTGTCGACCACGGCGATGATGGGAATGCCCATCCGGTCGGCTTCTCTGATGGCTGTATCTTCATTTCTGACATCGATGACGAACACGGCGCCCGGAAGCTGCTCCATATCCCGTAGCCCACCCAGACGAGCGTTGAGCTTGTCGATTTCCCGATTGAACATCAGCCCCTCTTTCTTGGTCAACAGGTCAAACTCACCGGAATCTCGACGTGCCTCCAAGTCGCGCAGGTGATCGATGCGTTCGCGGATGGTGCGCCAGTTGGTCAGCGTACCCCCGAGCCAGCGATGGTTGACGTAGGGCATGCTGGCACGGATCGCTTCCTGTTGGATACTTTCCTGTGCCTGACGCTTGGTGCCGATGAAAAGGACCTGCCGCCCCTCAGCGACAATATCGCGCACCATCGCGTAAGCGCGATCCAGAGCCCTAACCGTCTGTTGCAGGTCGATGATATGCACGCCGTTGCGTTCGGTGTAGATATAGCGCGCCATCTTGGGATTCCAGCGCCGCGTGCGGTGCCCGAAGTGGACCCCTGTTTCCAATAACTGCTTCATTGTAACGACTGCCATTCTTGTAAAACCTCCTGTGATTTTGTTGTGGGCCTCCGCGCCTTCATCCCCTTCGAGGACCGTTGTTTTCCGGCACACCCCCGTCGGGTCCGGTCGCGTGTGTTTTCTAGGCATAGCCCAGATGAGAATTCTACCATAAAATCATGAACCGGCAACCTGGAGTTGGTATCCGGTTGGCAGATTTTGGGGACTCTGGTAAGATAAGGCCGTTGCAACTTTGCATTAAGGACCTATCCGCAAATTCGCCGTTGACGCGCCAGAGATGCTCGCCAGCACAATTTTCCGGGTGGAATCCAAATCCTGTCTTGGGAGTCGACTGATGCCGTTTGATGGAATGCCACAACCCTGGTTGTGGGGATATTTTCTTCCCGTTGGCCTGCTGCTGCTCACGTGGGGGGGATTGCCACCCCAAAAAGCACGTCGTGTGACACCGGTAGCGGGATTGGCGCTGGCGCTGGCGGTCGTGGGATACTGGGCTGCCGGCTTCGCGTTCCACCTCGGCGGCGCGCAGGCCGTGCGCCCGGACGACGCTGCGCTTTCCGGATTGCAGGTGCTGTTCCCATTGATTCCCAGAGACGTGGGTTGGGGCTTTGTTGGCCTGTCCGGGTTCTTTCTCTCCGGCCCGGAAATCACCCCGGCGGTGCTAGAGCTGTTCCTCGCCTATCTGCCCCTGATGGCTGCGGCGGTGCTGCTGGTGACGTTGGCGCTGGCCCATACCCGCCGCTGGCTGATGGTCACGGCGGGCACGCTCGCCGGAACGGTGGTCTTCCCGGTGGCAGCGTGCTGGATGTGGGGTGGTGGCTGGCTGGCGCACCTGGGTAACACACTGGCACTGGGTCACGGTTTTGTGGATTTTGGCGGTGGCGCTTTGGTGCTGTGGTTGCCCGGCGCGCTGGCGTTGGGTATTTTGCTGTTTCAGCCACGTCACAAGCCCGAAGATCCGCCCGTGCCACCACCGGCCTACTTCCCCCTGTTGGCAAACCTGGGTGTTTTGTTGATGGGCATTGGTTGGATCGGTTGGACGCTC
>JBNGDO010000058.1:0-24676 GCA_049975385.1 Anaerolineae bacterium
GACGAGGACACGGCCGTCCTTGTCGACGTCCTCGCCAACGACAGCGACCCCAACGGCCACACCGTGCTGCTGGCCTCCGCCGGTGCGCCGGCGCACGGCACGACCACGATCGTCGGCCAGGATGTGCGCTACACACCTGCCCCGGATTACAACGGCAGCGACGTCTTCACCTACGTCGCCAGCGATGGCTGGCTCACCGGCACGGGGACGGTCACCGTCACCATCATGCCGGTCAACGACGCGCCGAGCTTTACAAAGGGCGCGGACCAGACCGTGGCCGAGGATAGCGGGCAACACGTCGTGGCCAATTGGGCCACGGACATCCTGCCCGGCCCCGCGACGGCGACCGACGAAGCCGGGCAAGTGCTGACCTTCACACTGACCAGCGCGGATGGCACACTCTTCTCGCAGCCGCCAACCGTGGATGCAGCGGGCACGCTAACCTTCACACCCGCCGCCGACGCCTTCGGCAGCACCGTGGTCACGGCGACCCTGCAGGACAGCGGTGGTACCGCCAACGGCGGTGTGGATGCCAGCGCGCAGACGTTCGCCATCACCGTCACCAACGTCAACGACGCGCCGGTCGCCGTGTCGACGGCGATCACGACGCCCGAAGATACCGCGGTGACGCTCGCCGCCGCGCAACTGGCCACCGACGTGGACGGCGATGCCCTGACCGTGGTCGCCGCAGGTGTACCGGCCAGCGGCGCAACCTCGGTTATCGGCGGCGCGCTCGTCTACACACCCGCGCTGAACCTCAGCTACACTGAAGCCTTCACGTTCACTGTCGTCGATCCTGCTGATGCGCGGGATACGGCGACGCTGACCGTCACCGTGACGCCGCTCAACGATGCGCCTACCCTGGACCCCGTCGCCGACATTGCAGTGAACGAAGACGCCCCGGCACAGGTCGTGGCCCTGAGCGGCATCACCAGCGGCGCGCCGGACGAGATGCAGACGCTGACCGTCACGGCCAGTTCGCAGAACACGACCCTCATCCCGCACCCGGCTGTCACCTACGCCAGCCCGGACACCACCGGCAACCTCACCTTCACCCCGGCGGCGAATCGCTACGGCAGCGCCCGCATCGACGTCACCGTGAGTGACGGCATCTCCCAAACCACGCGCAGCTTCACCGTGACCGTGGCCGCCGTCAACGATCCGCCCACGCTCAACCCGCTGGCCGATCTCGAACTTTACCCCGACGCGGGACAGCAGACGGTCAACCTGAGCGGCATCCGCGCCGGCCCCTACGAGTCCCAGGTGCTCACCGTGACCGCCAGCTCGACGAACACCGCGCTGATCCCCACTCCCGCCGTCACCTACGCCAGCCCGAACACGACGGGCAGCCTGACCTTCACGCCGGTCGCCGGGCAATCGGGCACCGCCACCGTTGCCGTCACTGTCACCGACGGCCTTTCGGCGACCGTTCGCACCTTCCTGGTCACCGTCTTCGCTCCGCCTAGCCTCCTCGCCTACGTGGCCGCGGGCGAAGCCGGGCTGCTTATCGTCGACGTGAGCATCCCCACAAAGCCGCGCCTGACGAGCACCTACGACACACCTGGCTTCGCCCGGAGCGTCGCGCTTTCCGGCACCCTCGCCTACGTCGCGGACTGCTATCACGGCCTCCGCATCGTGGACGTCAGCGATCCCACCGCGCCGCAGCCCGCGGGTGACTACAACACACAGGGCTACGCCAACGACGTCGCAATCTTCGGGCACTACGCCTACGTGGCCGATATAACGTACGGTTTGCAGATCATCGACGTAGCCTACCCCGCCGCGCCCCAGGTCGCGGGGCAATATCGACCGTCGGGCGTGTCCATTATGGGCGTCATCGTCGCCGCAAGTGACCCGCCGGGCCACCTCTATGCCTACCTGACGACGCGGGTGCAGGGCCTGCTTATCGTGGACGTGACCGATCCGGCCAATCCACACTTTGTGGGCAGGGCCAGCATAGGATATGGTCGGGACGTTGAGGTGCACGACAGTTATGCCTACGTGACCGGCGGCATCGATGGCTTGCGCTTGGTCGATGTGACCGATCCGGCCAATCCGCAGACTATCGCCCGCGCCAATACCCCCGGTATAGCCCGGGGCTTCGACGTCGCCGGGAGCTATGCCACCATCGCCGACGAAAGCACAGGCTTGCAGGTCGTCGACCTGAACCCGCCCTCTGCCCCGCAGGCGACGGCGTGCGACCGCTACGGGCAGTGCACGACCGTTACGGCGACGCAGATCCAGGCGGCCGACGCGCCATCGCGCATCACGCAGGCCGATGGTCCCACCGTGGACTTCCTGGGCGCGCCCATCGTACTCGACAGCACCGACCCCACCTCCGTCACCGTTTCCGCCACCAGCCCGGCCTCCCTACGCGCGCTCACCGTCACGTTGGATGCCGCGCCGTTCCACGCCGAAACGTGGGCCAGTGGCGCGGTTACGGAAGCCGTCCGCACGCTCGATTGGACGCCATCCACGGAAGGCGCGCACGTCTTCAGCGCGATCGTGGCCGATTGGAGCGGTGGCGTTGCCAGCACCACCATCACCATCACCGTGGACACGTCGCCGCCAGCACTCGGCATTACGCCCACAGTCCTCATCGGCACGCACTTCCACGCGCCGCGCACCCTCGACCTGACCGGGTGGGTCAGCGATACCGGCGGCGCGGCCAGCATCACCGGCATGTTCGGCGATGTGGCCTACGCTGCGGGCATCGAAGGGGATACGTGGCACGCGCCCGTCTATCTGGGCCAGGATGCACTGCCCGACGGCGCGCCCACCAACGTCACCGCCCGCGCGGTGGACGTCGCCGGTCACGCGACGCTGATCACCGAGAGCGTTCTGGTCGACCTGGTACCGCCATCGCCGATCACACTTACGTTGAGCCACGACGGCACCCCGCTCGCATCCGGTACGACGATCCGGGCGGTCTCCCCCACCCTCGCCCTGGCGTGGACGCCTGCCAGCGACGGCAGCGGTCTGGCGCACTACAGCGTCGATTGGACCACAGCCACGGCCCTCACCACGACGCACGCCATCACGCAGATCGCGCCGGTTGCCCCACGACTGGCGGAACACGTCGCCGGTGAAGCGCAACAACTCACCGTCCAACTGACGAGCCAGGACGTGCACGGCAACGCGCAATCGCAGACCTTCGGCCCGGTTTACGTCGATAGCCCGCTCACGCCGGATTACATCGAACTCCCGGTCGACACCCAATCGGATGCATACCGGGGTTGGATGGACAGCGGATGCGCGATGGTCGGGGTGGATCGTCGCGCTAGCCGTGGCGCATCGGGCCAGGCGGCGCTCGGCACAGAGCAACGGTTCCACGTCACATGGAACGAACAAGCGCTACGCCTGACCTGGACCGGTGCGAACTGGGATACCCCCGCCACCGGCGCTGCGGAAAATAGCAGCGACCTCTTCATCTACTTGGACGTGCGCGCGGGCGGCGCGATCACGGCGGTCAATCCCTACGCAGGGGACGGCCCGGTCATCTACCTGCCGGGCGCGACGCCGTCCTCGCAGACCGGCGCGATGGGGGCCGACTATCTGGTCTGGGTGTGGAACACTGATACTGCCGTGCTGCTGGAATGGACCGGCAGCGAGTGGGACCTGGCGGCGACGCTGACGCCCGCCGAATACCGCTTCGACGCTTCGACCGGCGGCGGTCTGACCGACCTCTACCTGCCCTTCGCAATGATCGGCATTGCCGATCCCGTGTCGGCGACGCTGGATATGGTCGCGTTCGCCAGTGGACAGGCAACTCTCGACTTGTGGGCCGTGATGCCCCCCGACAATCCCGCCAACAGTGCCCTCGTCGTCGAGACAACAGACGACCCGACAACACAAAACTTCGCGCTGAGCCACAGTTATCACTGGGACAGCCTCGGCGCGGGCATCTGCCCCAACGGCAGCGACGGCAGCACGCCCACCCCGTACATCGACGCCGACGTGCAGGTGCACGCGACGGTCGATCCGGCGGGCACGGTCTACAGCTACCTGGACGACGGTCTCTTCTGGCTGTGGGAACTGCTGCTGGGCGACCGGCTGTCTGACATCACCTCTCAGTTCGCCACCGGGCACCCGCGCGTCGGCGACGGCCAAACCCTTACGTACACCCTCGAATTCCAGAACGAGGGCACCGTCACCGCCACCAACGTCTTCGCCGACGTAGCCGCGCACTTCGCCCTGCGCCTACCGGATGGCGATGTCCCGGACTTGGTCCATCAGATCGTCCCGTTGGGCGATCTCGCGCCGGGCGAAACGCGCAGCGTGACCTTCCGGGGGCGCGCGGATGCCGCCTACTGCGAGAACACGCTGCTGCTGGGCGACGACTGTGGTTGGGCCGTGGCGGACATCCTCATCCACGACAACGCCCATCCCTCCGGTACCTCGCTGGAGCGGGTGTGGATCGACCACCAGGTGGATGCGGACGGGCCGCGCTTCTTCGGCATCCAGGACCCGGCGTACCTCATCCCCGCCGGAGAGAACGGCCTGCGCGGTTACGCCTACGATCCGGCGGGCGTGCCGGAGATCGCTGTCGAAGTCCAGGGGGGCAGCACACTCGTCTGCCCGGACGCGACGCCGGATGACGGCCAGTGGTCGTGCGCGTGGGATACGTCGGGCTACAACGATGGCGATCTGATCGACGCGCGGCTGCAAGCCAGCGACGGCGTCGGCCAGGCCAGCGCGTGGAGCGACTGGCTGCCCTTCCGCGTGGACGCGCGCCCGCCGTCGGTCACACTCGACGTCACGGCGACGGCTGTCGTTTCGGGCAGCCTCGTTAACGACAGCGCCTTCGCGCTGGTCGGCGACATCGCCGACGACGGTGGCGTTGCCGAGGTGCAGGTCTGCACGGACGATGCGTGCGGGCAGGCCGCGCTGCTGAACACGGATACCTCCATGCCTACCACCGTGAGCCTCGACGACGTACCGGCGGCACCGGTTGCTATCAATGCAGCGACGGCCTGCGGCGGCGGCGAAATCGTGCGGGCGTTCGCAGTGGCGGAGAGCTTCGCCATCGGGGACGTGGGCTTCGGTTTCAACGCCGATCACGCCCACCGTGACGACATCCGTGTCACCCTGCAATCGCCCGCCGGGACGAGCGTGGTGGTGCTAGATGATGACGGCCTCTCGGGCACGACATTCCAGAACTACGACGTCCTGCTGAACGACGCTGCCGTCACCGGCATGGATGATGCCTCTGGCGATGACGACCCGGCAGCCCCGTACTTCGACCGGACGTCGCGGCCTGCGTCTCCGCTGCGCGCCTTCCTGGGTGAAGATGCAGCGGGAACCTGGACGCTCCGCATCTGCGATCTGAACCCGAATGCGGACGACGGCGCGTACCGGCGCAGCCGCTTGATCCTGTCGCCGCGCTTCACCGCCGCGCAGACAGGGCGCTGGTCGTACCAGACGCCTTCCGTCACCGGGCTGGATTACGTTTCACGCACCGTCACCATCGCAGGCACGGACACCGTCGGCAATACCGGCGATCCGCTACGCCTGGCGGTGACGGTGGACAACGTCGCGCCTGCCGTGACCGTCAGTATGGTCACAACGACGATCACACCAACCTTCAGCACGCGCGTGATCAGCGGCACCGTCAGCGATGGATCGGGCAGCAGTGTGGTCTTTGTCAGCGTCAAAACGCCCACGGGCAAGGTCTACCAGGAAGCCGCGCTGCGCGACGGGAACGCGTGGGCCTACGACCTGGGCGCGGTCTTCCCCGGACACTACGTGCTGTGGGTCAGTGCCAGCGACGACGCAGGCAACGTCACGACCAAAGGCCCTTACAATGTCACCGTCGCATCGTGGCTGTCGGAGATAAATTACCTCCCCCTCATTATGCAGAACTGGTAATCACAGCGCAATCAATCGCCGGGGATCAGAAATCCCCGGCGATTTGTGTTACCAGTAGAAAACTCGCGGAATTCTTCAAATCTCCATTTATCCTTCATCAAATCTTCATACAGCCACGCTATACTCAAAGCGTAAGTAAAAAATACATACTGTAGGAGGTATAAGATGTTGAAGAAAGGTTTATTGGTCGTCGTCGTAGTGGGTCTATTGGCGTTGGCAGTGCCCACAATCGTGGCGGCAAAGGGCGGACAACCCCCAGCGCAAGCACCGCGCTCTGGTGCGGGCACGGGCACGAGCACTGATATCGGTAACGCATGGCGTGGTGCACAGCAAGGCGGCTGGCTAACCGGTGGTGTATCCCTGGTGGATGCGACGGCGGAAGCAACGGGAATGGCCGTGACCGATGTGGTCGCGGCGCTGCAGAGCGGCCAGACTTACGCGGATCTGGCGGCACAGGCCGGGATCACACTGCAGGATATCGTGGATGTGGTGTTGGCCGTACGGGCCGAGGCGTTGGCACAGGCTGTCGCCGAGGGTCGCTTTACCCAGGCAGAGGCTGACGCGCTGCTGGCGCAGATGGCCGAGGACCTGCTGGAACAACTCAACGGGTCCTGGGAAATGCAAGGTGCAGGGAATGGATACCAACTCGATGGCACGCAGCCGATGGACGGCAGTGGCTATCGCGGCGGCAACGGCGCTGCAGGCCGAGGGAACGCGCGCACAGATCGCCCAATGTACAATGCAGCGGATTGTGTGAATCCACAGTCGTAAATGTAACAACAAATCGGACCACTTAAGGTTGGGGCAAGCGTTGAGCTTGCCCTCAACCTTGTCTAAAGAAAGCGATCGGCGCTCGTAACGGATATTATGTTAGTGGATTAGGAAAAGAGGAAAGGTTAAAGATGAAGACAGAACATGGGCAAGCTCTCGTTATATTGGCTTTTGCATTGATCGCCTTGGCCGCGTTCGCCGGCCTGGCGATTGACGGTGGACGGCTCTACAGCGCGCGACGACAGGCTCAAAACACCGCGGATGCTATCGCCGTCGCCGGTACCAGGTTGTTGGCGACATCCATCAGCCAGTGCGAGTCTGTGGACCGGCTTGCGGCCGATGACGCCATCGCGGCTGAGATGGTGAAGTTCGCACGCGATAACGGCATCGATCCTCTAGGGGAGGATGCGCACCTTGAGGGTTGGTACGTCGATAGTGCCGAAGCACGCCTGGGGCACGTCGGATGGGGAACCGGCATTCCCGACGGCGCAACCGGCATCGAAGCCTCGTTGGTCACAACCGACACCACCACGTTTCTGAAACTCGTGGGCCAGCAATCCATCGTTGCACCCGGAGACGCCCTGGCGATGACCGGACCGGTCAGGCAATTCACCGGAGGCATCCTTCCGCTGGGTGTGCCCTTGGAGGTCGTTGAGACGCTGGCGCCAGAGGAGGCCTTCCAGGTGGCCGACAATCTCGACGGCGCGTTCTGCCGCGACCCCAACAACACGCTCTGTATCGGCGATCCGACAAACGCCAATTCACAGCGTGGCTGGCTGAATCTGAACTACATCTACAACACCGACTATCTCACCGCCGACGCCCCGCTCAACCGCTCCTTCGAGCGCAGCACGGATGCTTCGGGATGCGGCAGCATCGCCAGCAAATCCGTCGACGACGGGTTGACGGGGTTTGCCGGTGAAGATAAAGATGGCGACGGGAATCTGGATTGCCCTTATCCCTTCCCGATTATAGCCGGACTGCCGGACTTCATCAACGGCGATTTCATCCACGGCAGCACAGGCAGCAAGACGAGTGGTATGCTGACGATTATGGACTTCTACGCGGGCACAGGGAAAGTCGCTTACCTGCCGGTGTTCGATTTCATCTACCAGGTCCGCGATATGTCAGCGCTGGGGTTTACAATCCCGGAAGAACCACCGGATGGCAGCCACAATGAAAACTGGCCCACCCCCGACACAGATTACTTCTACCACATCGTCGGCTTTGCGGCGCTGACCATAGATGACGACACGACCAATCACACGCTGGTTGGCAATTTCCAGCACGCTATCATTGGGGAAGGGCAGATTCAACCCGGAGCAGGTTTCGGCGGAAGCGGCACGTGCAGTAACAGCCTAATCGTGACTGGGGTGCAGCTCTGGCGTTAGCCAAACCTGGAACTCAACCACGTTACTTTTCGTACACCCACGCCTCAAACAGAGCGGTCAAGTCGCACCGGCAGTGCTGCTCGGCGAGTTGCTCGAACGCGTCGGCCGTGCCGATGCCCCATTCATGAGATTTATAGTAGTCGCGCAGGAACGCATCGAAGGTCTCCTGCCCCATCTCTTCCGCCAGGGCCGCGATAAAGAGCGGGCCGCGGCCATAGACGATGGCGCCGTATTCTTTGTCTACGTAGCTTGCGGCGGGCATGCCGATGGGGATGTCGGACCGTTCCACGCGATCCCAACGGTCATACAACGCCTGGTACCAGCCCTGTTCCGCACCTGCGCCGTAGGTGTCGACAAAGTAAAGGCCGGTGATGTACTGAACGACCGCCTCGTCCACCCAGGGTTCATCCACCTGATCGTTGCCGACGACGTTGAAAAACCACTGGTGACCCACCTCGTGTGCGATCGTCGACTCCAGATAGACAAGGGGCGTGTCGGGTTCGTAAAGATTAAGGGCGATGGCCACCACGCCGGGATACTCCATCCCCATCGCCATCATCGGCGTGCCGACGACGTCGAACTCGGTGTACGGGTAAGCGCCAAACCGTGTGTTGAAGCTTTTCAGTGCATCTTTAGCGTAGTCCAAGGTCGACTCGGCCCTGTCGTCCAGTCCGGGCAGCAGGTAACTGTTGATCGTCGTCTCTCCCAGCGTGGTGCTGGTGACACCATAGTGCTCGCTGGCAGCGATGTAGAAGTTGCGCGCCGGGCCGGCGGCAAAGGTCACCACCTGGCTAGATCCCTCGTACTGGCGGTCAACCTCGACCCCTGAAGCGACGACGGTCAAATCAGCGGGGGCGGTCACGCGCACCAGGTAAAAGCTAGCGTCGTAATAAGGCATATCTGCATTGGGAGGCGGGACCTCGACGTTCCAGCCCTCGTCATCGTAGACCGGGATGACGGGGTAAAACTCATCCAGGACCAACACGTCGTCAAAGTAACCGAACAGGCCATAGTTGCCGTCCATTTCCTCGGCGACGCGCACCTCGAAGTCCATCCGGATCACCACCTGCCCGCCGGGTTCCAGGGCGCTTGGCAATTGCACCCGCATCGCACTGTCCAGGAACTCGTAGACGGGGACCCCGTCTACGGGGGCCACATCCTGCCCATCCACCGTGAGGGCCGACACGGTCGCCTCGCCCCCGGCGGTATTGGGAAACAGCCGGAAGTAGATGTCATTGAGAGGCACGTCCTCCCGGTTGGTGTAGCGTACCTCCTCATGGCCTTGCAAACGGCGGAAGTCACGGGGAATTTCCAGGTCGATGTGGTACACGGTCGCGCCCGGCAACCGGTCGAGCACCGGCTGTTCTGCCTCGATCAAGCCATCGCGGAACATAGCCCGGTCGTCCCAGGTAGCGTCGACCGGGTCAGACGCAGACTGCGATGCAGTTTGCGATGCGGTCGGCGTGGGTACGTCCGTGGATTTGCCGCAGGCCGTCGAGAGCAAAATCACGACTGTCAATACAAAAACCATCGCTCTTTTCATATTCACTCCTACCTTGTCGCCACCAATAGAGAACAGATGAAATGAAATCAACTGCGCGCGTTTCAGCCGTCGGTGTCGACTGATGGCGATTGACCTACGTTACCGATGACATTGCCGTCCGCATCCGTTTCCAACAAGCCTTTGGTCGTATCCAAGAACACAAGCTCATTGTCCCAGGGATCGCGAATCACCACGCAACGGCCTATCTGAATGTCAAACGGCGGCACAACCACTTTGCCCCCTGCTTCCTCAATCTGGACAGCCGCATCGTCAGCACAGGCAACCGTCAAATCGATTTCGGGACCTTGGCGCTCAGTGTGGAGAACGATCTCCGTTGCATCATCGGGCAGCCGCAGCCCGACAGCCTGCTCTGTCCGCCAGATCAGCTCGAGTCCCAGTTGATCGCGATAAAATGCTAGTCCGGCCTCAAGACTCGTGACATAGAGGCGAATACAATCGACCTTTTGGATCAGTGGTTCAACCATACTTATCCAACCCCTTTCCGTTATGCCGAAAACTGCCGGCTTATTGGACGATCCTCTTACTCTGACATGCGACACCTGCCGAGTGAAACCACATTTGGCGTTTGTGCATTTTACACTAGACTGTGAATTGCACATTTAAAGACAGAGTTTGAGGAGACGGCGGTGCTGCCGCACTCCATGCAAGCACGAAAATGGACTATCCGACTGACAACTATGTGACTATTTTCGTAGGAGAGCACATATGACACATCCCATTGCAGATGGCATCTGGCCCACAATGATCACCCCCTTTACCGACGCAGATACCGTGGATGAAGCGGCTCTGGAGGCGCTGGTCGATTGGTATCTGGCCCGGCAGGTCAACGGCCTGTTTGCCGTCTGCCAATCCAGCGAGATGTTCTATCTGTCGCTGGAAGAGCGCGTGCGGTTGGCTGCCGCCGTGGTCAGGCTGGCGCGGGGCCGGGTGCCGGTGATCGCGTCGGGGCACATTTCCACCGATCCGGCGGCGCAGGTGGAGGAGGTCGCGCGCATCGCCGCCACGGGGGTGGATGCGGTGGTGTTGGTGACCAATCGCTTCGCGGCCCCGGCGGAATCCGATGTGGTGTGGCAGCGGAATCTGGAACGGTTCCTAAACCACCTCCCGGCGGACATCCCCCTGGGCTTCTACGAGTGCCCCTACCCCTACAAGCGACTGCTCAGCCCGGCGTTGTTGGCGTGGTGCGCGTCGACCGGGCGCTTTCTGTTTCTCAAGGATACCAGTTGCGACCTGAGCCACATGCAGGCCAAACACGAAGCGGTGCGCCATAGCGCGCTGAAAATCTTCAACGCGAACGCGGCGACGTTGCTGGCGTCGCTGAAATTGGGGCTGGCGGGCTACAGCGGCGTGATGGCGAACTTCCACCCCGAGCTGTACGCGTGGTTGTGGCACAACTGGCGGACCGCACCCGCAGCAGCGCAACGCCTCCAGGATTTCCTGGGATGCGCGTCGCTGATCGAGCGGCAAGTCTACCCGGTGAACGCCAAGTACTATCTCCAATTGGAAGGATTGCCCCTCACCCTTCACACCCGCAGCCGCGCCAGCGAAGACCTGACGCCGTCGGCGCAATTGGAAGTCGCGCAATGGCGCGCGGTGGCGCAGCGGTATTGGCACGCGGAACGGAGTCACAGTGGCACGAACTTTTAAAGACCTACACAGCAACAAGTTCGGGGGAATACGAGAAAACTGACACCTCTGTCTTGAATGGCCGTAGTTGCTGAAGTAGGTCAACAATCTTATCAGTCACTTCACCAGTTGTGTAAGGTTCATGACAGCTAGCACATACCTCTGCAGGCACACTTTTAATCACTACAACAGAATCTTCTAAAACGAAAGGAATCGTCGCCTTGTGGTTTGACACAAGGCGACCTCCACACACAGGACACCGTTTTGCACTATTTCCGTGTTCGCCAATCATATTTCCACTCCCTCGAGTCTGGCCGATAAACTGTAACAACAAAAATACGATCTTGTTGTACGTCGATCGCAACTACGACATGAACCGGTTCTCCGGTTGGCAGTCGACCGAGAACCAAGCAATCTGGTAATGGGCGATGCAATGTCGGATAATCCTCGATAATTTCACATATTTGTAGAGCCTGTTCTACTTGGCTACGCGTCAGATCGTCAGCGACTAACTCTTGAATCGCGTGCCTTGACCAAAGAACATAAGCTCCTGTAACGTCTCGTACGTTCTGCGATGCTTTGTTTCTGATGAATGCTTGCTTGAACTCTGATTCCATTTTGCGTCAGGTCACCTCATCGTTACCTACATTGTAGCACACGCACAAAACTGGTCAATACCGCCCCACCCGCTCAACGCCTTCATCCACCGCCAGCATCACGGCGGCTTCATCAGGGCAGGGCTTTATCATTCACATCATAGTTCCGTATTTTTTGGCATTGCGGCAAAAATAACACGGTGACGCTCCACGGTTGCCCGGCACGCGCTTTTGGCGACCCCGTCCCGGGGTCGCTGAGCGTAGGCGAGCGCGGGCTTTGGAGACGCGCAGCGCGCGAAGCCATTTTTTAGAAACCCAAAGCGTGCTATAATTAGAAGTAACCCGAAAGGATAAGGCTATATGGCCAATCAGAATCTTCAGGCGAGCGTTGCGCTGGTCGATGGTCACCGACAGGGCACGGGCTTTTTCATTGCCTGTGATGGCACGGTGCTGACCTGTTTCCACGTCATTGGGGACCCAGATACAGGTCACGTGCTGTGCGACAATCCCAAGGTCATTTTTGGTGAACAGGCCTATGCTGCGCGGGTGCTGCGCTCTTCCCCCAATCCCAGAGTGCTGGACGCGGCCATCCTACAACTGGAAACACAGACGTTGCCCCCAGAGGCCGCGCTGGTGTCACTGGCTGTATGGAAGACCGGGAGCAGTCCAGGGCGGTTTAAAAGTTTCGGGTTCCGTCCGGCCGATCAGACGGCGGGCCTGCACGCTTTGGGTGAAATTAGTGGCCTCATCCCTTTGCAAAACGGCCAACACGTGCTGCAACTCAGCTCCCAACCCGGTGACGCGCAACAAATGCGCCCCGGAATGAGCGGCGCTCCCATCGCGCTCCAGGATACGGGGCAGATCGTCGGCATGGCCGTGTCCGTTATCCGTGAATCGGAGGAAAACATTCCCTGCGCCATTCCGATCGATCAGATCGCGCGTTTTTGGCCCCCGTTGGAGGAGCGCCTGCTGGAAGACGATCTGTTGGAACAACTACAGCGGCTTTTCCTGTCCCCACTCTGGTTTACGGACGCCAATTTCCGTCATTTTTGCAGTCAAAGCCCCATCGCTGCAGCATATGCCGGTATCGAGGGGCCGCGCGAAGCTCTGGTACAGAGCCTCGTCGACCAGTTGCGCGGTCGCGGTCAGGTCTATGATGTGATCAACTTTCTGCGGGAGTATCGCCGCGATATTCCGCTGGCACGTGAACTAACCCTGCCGCCTACGCAGCGCATCAACTTTGTCAATCGCCAGGATGAGTTGGCGGACTCGTGCGGGCGTTCGGCCATCCCCTACCTCCTCTACGACGCGCCTTTTGGATATGGCAAAACCGAACTGCTCAAGGCCATCGAACGCCAGCATTTTCTCGATAATTGGATCTGCCTTCGCGCCGGAGTTGTACCGGGTGAAGGTACAGCGCGGCACCTGGTCGCTTCCCTCGCCGGGCAAGCCAAGGTCTCAGGAATAGATCAAAGCCTGGAAGCCAGCGCGTGTGGGTTTATGCTGGCCGGTGCGCTGGCAAGACAGGTCAAGATCTCAGATGCCAGGGGCGTGGTCCTGTTGGTGGATCAAATCGAGAACCTTGAGCCCGATCAGATTCCCGTGTTTCTCAATGAGTTTTTGGACGCACTCGTCCAAGGGCTTCGTGGCACCGAGTTTCGTCTGCGGCTGGCCGGTCGTCGCGCCGACCCGGCCTGGAAAGACCCGCGCAACAAGTTCGACGTCACCATCTCCTCGTTGACCCCCTTCCGCTTCCGTTACGTCCGCGAAACACTCCATCGCCTGTTTCCCGAGCAGAGCCAACTGTATCTGCGCGCCGCACACATCATGCATTTGACCGGGGGGCATCCCGGATGCATGGCACAATTGATTCATCGTCTGAATTTCGATCTGGTGCCAGATCAAATCATAGCGGATGAGGCTAACTGCCGGGACATTGTTTTAGCTGCTGCCGACGAAGTACGCGCGACGATTCCAGAACGGTTGCGTGAGACCTTCGATGTGTTAAGCCTGTTTCGGCGGTATACTTCACGTTTACTAGAATACCTGCTGCGCAACGGGATCGTGCAATACGACAAAGGCGCAGACCGTCTGGAAGAGGAGCTGACCGCGACCTATCTTGTCTCGCGCCAGTACGGATTCATTCAAGATGACATTGTGCGCCGTTTGTTGAGCATCCGGCTGTGGCTGCAGGATTCCGAGAATTTTCTGTTCCTTTGCACCAAGGCGCGCGACGC
Source organism: Anaerolineae bacterium (assembly GCA_049975385.1). Taxonomy (GTDB): domain Bacteria; phylum Chloroflexota; class Anaerolineae; order B4-G1; family SLSP01; genus DSWT01. Next base: position 14,054 of record JBNGDO010000058.1, read on the forward strand.
TTATGTCACGAACCTGGATTACGGTTCGCGCCGTCCCGATGTTTTGGTGGCTGAAACATTGTATCAAGAAGCGCGTTTGGGTTACCTCAGCGACCGTGAAGCATTGCGAGAGCGATTCTTTGCCCCCGGCGGGACTGTCGAGCGCTACCTGGCATACATTGCCAATGACGCCGACCCTCTCGACGCCAAGCGCAACCTCGAAGCTTTGCTTACCGGGCAAAGAGAAGGGGATTGGGAATTGCGTTTCGCGCTCAATTATTTCCTCAGAGATGCTGACTATACCAATGATCCACTGGAATTACTACTCCAACGGGTCAGAGCTTTGTAGCACCAATTGCAGGTCAAGGAGTTGACGATGTCGAAGCAAGTGCAATTCATCAACCGCAATAGCGAATTGGCGCAAGCCAGGGCTTTGATTCAGGAATGGGATACGCAACGCGTGTGGTGCCTCCAGGCAGGCGGCGGCATTGGCAAAACCCGATTACTTGCCGAGATTCGAAATCGCGCGTTAACCATTTTTGAAGATCGCCTGGTTCATCGTCCACCAACCATTGCTATCATTCACGAATTCACAGCCTCCGAGTGGTGGCGGCAGTTCCACAAAGGCGTAACGGACATGGCGGCGAAACTCAACATCAATTTACTTGAGACAGACGCCGCTTTTGATGTTGAGCAGATGGCACGCGATCTGGATGCCATGATCGACCGACACCCAGATACGATTGTGGTTCGGATGGGGTCATACGAGGCGTTGCGTCCAGGTATTCAGCGCGCGGTCAACCAGGGCATCAAGGTCCTCACATTTGACAACTACCTGCCACAATTGCAAGGGATTACCAGCCGTATTAGCCTGGATTACGCTCAGGGTGGATTTGATCTAGCAGAACGTCTAGCAGCCGATCTAAAATATCAGGGCAAAGTCGCTGCCGTTTGGGTCGAGGATGAAGCGATGCAAAAGCGCCGCCATGCCCTGCTGGCCAATCTGATCATGCGATACCCAGATATCACACTGGTGCAGCATGCCTACGGTTTCAAAGGCGAGGAAATGGCCCTTGTGGTGGCTGAACAGACTCGGGAAATCGTCAGAGCACATCCAGACCTTGGTGCGATTTGGGTGACCTGGGATGAGTACACACACGGCGTCATTGCGGCATTGCGCGATCTGGGACGCACCGACATCGCAGTATACAGTTTCGATCTCTGTCCCGCAGATGCTGAACTGATGGTCAGTGAAGAAAGTCCCTGGGTAGCCACAGTGGCGACCAACCCTATCGAGGTAGGTCGTGTTATCGTGCGCCTAGCCACCCAGGCCGCTTATGGGATGCCAATCGAAGCGCACTATGCCCTGCCTATGACATTGATTGAACGTAGCGCTCTAACCGCCGCCATCGCGGAACAACCTCTTGAACAGATGAATTTTGAAGCACTCCCATTCTGGAGTATTTCCGATATTGGGTGGACTTCTGATCTGCGATTGCCCATCGACCAAGAAGAAGCCACCCAACATTATCTGCGCGTGACAGACATTGTAGACTTCGACGACCGTAGTCTACAAGTGACACAGCATCTTTGGATGCGTGTGGCTGAAATGATGGGTAGCCAGGATTTTCAGGCGTATTATAAGAAGCTTCGGGAGTACAGACGAGCTACATCTGTCTTTGGTTACGAGCTCGCAGATCAGGAACTGGATGATTTGAATCAGGCCTTCATCACCTGTTTTAATGCCATTGCCGAGCGCCGTCGCGTTGTACTTTTCCTGGACACGACAGATTCATTGCGAGAAACTGACGATGTATGGCATGAGATACAAGCCATTGTCCCCAAACTCCAAAACACCGCCGTTTTCATAGCGGGCCGCAACGCCGCTAACCTTGGCGATGCTCTCCGTGAACGAATGGGGGATTCGGTTCTCATAGAGACGTTACGCCCTCTGGACGACACGGCCAGCCGGACCTATCTCTCTGAGAAAGAATCGCTTAAGCGTATCGAGATTGAAAAAGAGATCTCTGACAGGCTACTTTTTATGGCCTCTGGGTATCCCGTGCTCATTGACCTGGCGGTGGAATGGCGAGTCCGCAACATCCCTTTGGCATGGTTGAACGAAATCGACATTGAGGCGCTCAACGCCTTACCTGCCGAACAGCTAAAAGAACAACGGGAAAAATTGCAGACTAGATTTGAGAAGCAATTGGTGCAGCATCTCATCGACACGCGCCAACCTATCGACTGGTTTGTGCTAACGTTGGCACACATTTATCCACTCGACGTAGATTTCGCCGCTCACCTGTTAAAGTCCGACGAAAAGGCCAAAACCCTTTTCAAACAGGCGCAGACCTACGTCTTTGTGAAGACGCTGCCAAATGGTCAGATTTCGTTGCACGATGAAATGCGCCGCATGGTCAATACGTATGTGTGGCCTGAGGTTGATCTGGAAGGGGATCGCCGGCGGCGTGAGGCAAAGCGCGCGGCCGAATACCTTTCAGAGAAGTTGAAAACGTGGAAAACGCAGATTGAGCAGCTACGACGCCGGCCCAGTTCTATCGCTCTCGAACAACAACTCAACGCCCTGGAACGCGATTACTGGAGCACACAACTGGATTATGTACGATACGAGTTATTCGCCGATTGGGCCGAAGGAATAAAGGCCTTCACCGCAGCCTTCGACGGCGCCCCCCTCGGCATCCGCAATTCCTTGCTCGACATTGTCGGCAAGCGTGTTGAAAAGGCCAAGCAGGAAGGTGTCTACAGTCCGGAGACTCGCTACAATTACGAAATCCGGCTAGTCAAGCAGAAGCTGCGCACCTTGGAATTGGAAGAAGTGCGTGAGATTCTTGACAACCTAAAGGCTGACTATACCGAACCCCATCGCTGGCTAGACCTGCTGACCCGTTTTGGCAACTACTACTTGCAGCGCGGGGACTTGATCGAAGCGCACAAACAATTTGAAGAAGCACTGAAGATCTGCGACAGTGCTGCGTTGCAGGATTGGAAGAGCCGTATCCTGGATACACTGGGCATGGTGACGCGCCGGTTAGGAAAACTTGAGAAAGCCGCACACTACCACGAACAGGCCTTACAGGAGTATTATCAGGCGCAGTTGCAAGATCAAGATCATCTGGCGGCCATTTTGAACAACCTATGCTATGTCCAATCTCTGGAAGGCGAATACGACAGCGCCTACAACTACTGCCAAATGGCGCTCCAAATCCGTGAGGAACGCGGCATCGATCAGGCCATCGCGGCGACACACTCGACGATCGGCGAGCTGTACCGCAACTGGAACCGCTACAACGAGGCGCTGCAACACTATGATGAAGCGTTGCGCGTGTTTGAAGCCCAGGACGACCGCGTGTGGATGGCGCGCCTTTACAGTTATCGCGGCGCTGTTTACCGCCTCCTGGGAAATCTGAAACAAGCCGAAGAAGACCTGCGACACAGCCTGGAATTTCACGTCAGCTTCGAGGAACCATGGCGCTACCACGTGCTCGGATGCGTGCTTTGGAATCGGGACGATCTCGATGGCGCGCTAGAACTCTTCGAGCAAAGCATGCGCCTCGCGGTGGCTTCTCACGATATCCGCACGCAGGTGAACAATCTGGTCGGCGTGGCTGAAGTCACGCTCGCGAAGTGGCTCAACACGGGAAAGACCGATCCGGCTCTGCGCGAGACCATCCTTGCGCAAAGTCAAAAACTCGACGCTCTGCTGGCCGAAGGGTATGATTATCCCCACCACCAGGGACGTATGCAACGGGTTTTGGGAGAATTGGCATTCGAGGAAGAGCGTTACGAGGACGCTCGCGAGATTTTCGGTCAGGCCTACACTTTGCTCAGCACACGGGAAGGCGGTTACGGAAGGCGCAGTTTCGATGATGAGTTGGAGATGTTGACGCGCCGCATCGATGTATTGGCCCGTAAGACGCCCGCTTATGCGGTCGAGTGGTGCCAACATTTGCGCGGCGTTTGGTCCGATCCCCAACGCCCCATCAAACGCCGCCAACGTCTGTTATCGATGTGCAACGTACAGGAGGCCAAGGCACGATTGCGGCTGGCACAACAAGGAGGTGCTGGATAATGGCTGCCCCCACCATTTTCTATGATCCACACTTTACAGCGCAATCGGCCGGGCAATGTGACTGTGATTGCGATTGTGCCTGCGCTGAGGTAGCCCCATCAAACTTCAGTTCGTGGCATAATCCTGCTATTTACGATTTGTCTGAACGACCGTTGCATAAATCGCGAGAAGCACTTTGTCTACCGCTCGACGCCGAGCACACACTGGCATTCGATCCGCTGCAAGGGGTGCCGGTAGTGTTGAATCGAGCGGCCTATGCGTTTTGGGACGCGTACCCGTCTTCGACTTCAGAGGATAGCGCTTTTGAGATGCGGCAGTTACTCGCGTTTGCGGGGCTGCTCCAACCCGAATCCAAACCGAGTGCCTGTCCTGCTGACCAACCATACCAGCTTTCTGCGTGGCTGCACGTCACCGACCGTTGCACGTTGCGTTGTGACTACTGCTATCTGCCGCACCTGCCCAACGATATGGCCATAGACACAGGATTTGCGGCTATCGAGGCCACCTTTCGCTCAGCGGTAGCGCACGGCTATCGCGTCGTCAAGCTCAAATACGCCGGCGGCGAACCGTTGTTGCGTTTGCCTCAGATATTGGCGTGGCAGCAACACGCTGCCGGTCTGGCAGTGCGCCATGGATTGGCACTAGATGGCATCGTGTTAAGCAATGGAACACTCCTGAGCGCAGCGTATGCTTCGGCAATCCGCGATGCCGGGCTGCGCTTGATGCTATCGTTGGACAGTTTGGGCCAGACGCACAACAGCCAGCGCGCTTTCCCTGATGGGCGCGATTCGTCCGAGACCGTGCAACGGGCCATCGAACTGGCTTTAGCCAACGGGCTGATCCCCGACATTTCGATCACGGTGAGCGGGCGCAATGCGAACGGCTTACCAGACTTGATCGCCTGGGTTCTGGAGCATGATCTGCCCTTCAGCCTGAACCTGTATCGCGAGCATGGCTACACGGAGCCTTCCTCCGATCTCCAACTAGAAACCCGCGCCATTATTGCCGCGCTGCGAGCCGTCTATGAGGTTGTCGATACCTATTCGCCGCGCCGTAGTCTCTTGGGGTCTTTAGCCGATCGCGCCAATCTGGCGGTTCCCCATCGCTATCCCTGTAGTGCCGGGCGCAGTTATCTGGTCTTCAAGCCCGACGGTGAAATCGCGAAGTGCCAGATGGATCAGGGCCATATCGTGGCTAACTGCAATACGCCTGATCCGTTGCAAGCTGTGCAGCAAAGTCCGGTAGGGTTGCAGAATCCTTCAGTGGACGAAAAAGCTGACTGTGGCACCTGCATGTGGCGCTATCGCTGTGCCGGAGGGTGTCCTTTGCAGGCCTGGCGTGCCAGTGAGGCGTATACGGCAAAGTCGCCCAACTGTGCCCTATACCAGGCCCTCTATCCGGAGGTATTGCGACTGGAGGGACGCAGATTGCTGCGGTATGGCGTGCGATTGATAGCGACGTTTTGATATGAGCACGCAATCCTACGACTCCGGCTGAAAACAGGATGCAATCACTTGACAAATCCCTCCTACCTGTGTTATACTAGGCTTTGGAAGCGCTTCCAAACCGTATAGGCGGGAAAGCTTCCAAGCACCCAATGATGAGGCGCTCGCTATAACGCGGCGAACGATTTTAAGGCGGTGCCAGGGAAAGTCACAGGCTGCAATCAGCAGGAGAATCGTGTTCACATTTGGCGTGATTTACTGTGATGTTATAATTGACCCCAGGTTGCTATCTTATGACAAGAGTAGTAAATTATAGATTCCATGCTATATTCCTAGATGGGTTTTTGTCATACGCTCAAAGTCCAGTAGTAGCATTTTGGGTCAGCGATAAACTTTCCTTGTCTCCTACTTGTCTCCTAAAGGAGGTGATGTTTAGTGCATTAGAATAACGAAGAAAATATACAACGTGTAGATTCGTTAAGATTCAATCCCAAATATCAATCCTTAGAAGGAGGAGAAAATGTTACGCAACAAGTTGATGGCTGTGCTTGGGGCAATCATTGTGTTGAGCATGGTTATGACCGCCTGCACAACCCCCACGCCCGAAACGATCATTCAGACTGTCGAGGTCGAGAAGGTCGTCGAGAAGACGGTCGAGGTCGAGGTCGAGAAAATCGTCGAGAAAGAAGTCGAGAAGATCGTCGAGGTCGAGGTCACTGCTGAGGCTGAAGAAGGCGCTCTGCCCCGCAACGAAACCCTGTACTACAATGGCCTGCAATGGGGGCCGGTCGTTGGCTCGAACCCGTACGCCACCACCAACAACAACGCGTTGATGGGCGGCGGGGGACGCAACACGATGTTTGAGACCCCCTACATGTACAATATGCTCGACGGCAATTCGTATCCGTATCTGGCCGACGGTGATTACACGTGGAACGACGATCGCACCGAGGTCACCTTCAAGGTCAAGGCCGCCGCGCACTGGAGCGATGGCACCGCACTGACCGCCGAAGATTTCGCCTATACCTGGGACACCCACATCAAGTACAATACCAGCACCGGCGCTGGCTACGCACCCTACATTGAAGACGTCATGGCCGCCGATGAGTTAACGGTCGTGGTCAAGGCCAAGCTGGATGAGGACGGCAACGCGGTCAACCCCCTGATCATCAAGGACTTCTTGACCGCCTTTAGCCCGTACCAGAAAGCCTGGACCCAGACCCTGGAAGAGCGCGCTGGCGAGGATGCCACCGAACTTTTGGCGGATACGGCAGACGATGTCGTATGGTCCGGACCCTATCACCCCTACTTCTGGGACGACACAAAAGTGATCTACATCCGGGATGACAACTACTGGGGCCAGGACCCCTCCATGTGGGGCAAGCTGCCCGCGCCCAAGTACCTGGCACACACAATCTTCAAGGATAACGCCGCCGGTTCGGTGGCTTTCGCCAAGGGTGAAGTTGACGTCAGCCAGCAGTTCAACTCGAACATTCAGCTTCTGTGGGAAAACTACGGGCTGCCCATCTCCACCTACCTGCCCGATGCGCCCTATGGCATTGGTGCGAGCCTCCCCACCGCTTTCTATAACCTGAATTCCTACGGTTTGGACCAGATTGCGGTACGCAAGGCCATCGCTATTGCCGTTGACTATGACTCCATCATTGCCAACGCAATGACGAACCAATCGGCGACCTTCGATCAGGTTCCACGCTCCCTCATGAATCCGACGCCGGGTGAGCAGGCCCTGTACGACCACGACGCCGTCGCAGACCTGCAGTGGGCGGGCAACGACATCGAAGGGGCCAAGGCCCTCCTGGATGAAGCCGGCATCGTCGACAGCGATGGCGACGGTTGGCGCGAGTACAACGGCCAGAAGCTCAGCTACATCGCCACCTGCCCCAACGGCTGGTCCGACTGGCAAGCTGCCATCGAGATCGTTGCTGCCGCCGGGAAAGAGATCGGCATCGATATCACCACCAACTATCCCGAGTGGTCCGTGTACCAGACCGTGGTCACCAAGTCGGATGCCCCCCTCCCCGAGGGCTACGACATCTTCATGATGTGGAGCAACGGCGCTGGCCCCACCGAGCCTTGGGGACGTATCCGCAATCTGCTCAGCTCTGAATGGATTGGGAACCCGAGCAACTGGAGCGGCAACTGGGGTCAGTACAGCAATCCCCGCGTTGATGAACTCATCAAGGCGATCCCCGGTGAAACCGACGAAGCCAAGCTGAAGGAAATGTACACAGAATTGGTCGAGATCTACCTGACCGATATCCCCTCCTTCACGCTTATGTACCGCCCTGACGTGTTCCACGCAGTGAACGAGACGGTCTGGACCAACTTCCCACACCAGGATGATGGCACCGAACCGCCCGTCCCGCCGATGATCTGTCTGGATGGCTATGGTGTCGCCTGCCTCTACAATATCACGCTTGTAGAGTAGTCGTGCTATAGTAAAAAAACAGCCATGTTCCGCTAACCCCGGAACATGGCTGTTTACCAAAGTAAGTCCAAGGAGGTAGTGCGTTGAAAGGATACCAAAAGTATTTCCTCAACAAGCTGGGTTGGTTCCTGGTCACTTTTATTTTCGCCTTTATCCTGAATTTCACCCTGCCCCGTTTGATGCCCGGAGACCCTGTGGCAGCCATTGTGGCAAGGCTCGCCCAAGGTATGACCGATGCGACCGGGCTCCAGGCGGTCTATGAGCAGTACACGGAACTGTTCGCCACCAACAAACCCATCGTTGAACAATTTTTCATCTACGTGAGAAATGTGCTGCGGGGTGATTTTGGTTACTCTATCAGCATGTATCCCCGGACGGTGGCTGATGCTCTCAAATCCTCCATTGGATGGACGTTGGCGCTACAATTCCCCGCCATCATCGTTGGCTGGTTGATTGGGAACACGCTGGGCGCGTTGGCGGCCTACCTCAAGGGGGGCTTTGATAAAGTCCTCATGCCCGTCAGTATTTTTGTGAGCAATTTTCCAACCTTCGGTATGTCTATCATTCTCCTGGTCATTTTTGGCGTTACACTAGAATGGCTACCCACCTCGGGCGGATATGGGTTTGACCTGATCCCTGAATTTAGTTGGAACTTTATCTGGTCTGTGATCATCCATTATCAACTGCCATTCTGGTCCATTGTATTGATCGCCATCGGCGGCCAGGCGATTGGGATGCGCTCCATGTCCATCTACGAGCTGAACGCGGATTATGTCAAGTATGCTCGTTTTATGGGGATCAAAGACCGGAAGATCATTGGCTACGTCTTTAGAAATGCTATGCTTCCGCAAATCACCGGTCTGGCGTTATCCGTCGGCACGATGATCGGCGGCGCGTTGATAGCGGAGATTGTTTTCAGTTACCCTGGGCTAGGTTACATGCTAATGAATGGTATTATGGGACAGGACTATCCGCTCATCTCAGCATCTACCTTGATCATCACGATTATGGTACTGGGCGCGAACTTCCTCATCGAGATTCTTTACGGCGTCATTGACCCGCGCATCAAAGCGGCGCAGGCTGATTAAAGGAAGAGGTTGCTATGAAACACACAATTCGCCAAGTTTTCCACTCCGGTAAGTTTGTTATCGGTTTTTCCATTTTCGTGGCTATGCTGTTGATCGTGTTTATTTATCCGCTGATCGTCCCCGATCCTCCCCTGGCCATTATCGCTCAAGGCACGTTCTTCGAACCGGGCATCTATGTCAATGTCTACGATAGCATGAGCGCTCCCAAATACACACTCCATCTGAAAGATGCCGCCGCAAAGCGCATTGCCAACAAGTTGAAAGATGACGATCGCCTTGCCATGAAAGAATGGCTTGTCGCAGTCGGGGTTCCTGAAGACGAGATCGATAGCGACGATACCGCACAACTCCTGGAGCTGTGGGAGACCCATTTTGATCCCAAGGTAAGAATTCCCGGGATGACCAATGCCAAACGCAACTACTATATCCGGCTCAACACCTCGCTCAAAGGGCTTTTATCAACCGAGAGGGCGATAATTGCGACAGAAAACGCGGAGACAGGTATTTTAGAGGAAGCAGGCTCCATCACACAAGCCGAGTACGTGAATGCCAACCAGGTGGCAAATGTCCGGTTTTTACCGCTTGGCACCGACAACTTCGGCCGGGATGTTTTGACGGAACTGGTCGCCGCCGCCCGCGTCTCACTGCAAATCGGTTTTGTCGCCGGTATCATTGCGACCTTAATCGGGTTGACCCTGGGATTGCTGGCGGGCTATATCGGCGGCCTGGTGGACGACATCATTATGTTCGTCACCAATCTTTTTACCGTCATTCCAAGCATGGTATTGTTGATTTTGATTTCATTCAGTATTGGGCAAGAAAAACGTGGCGCTACCACAATCGCTGTCGTGATCGGGTTCACGTCCTGGGTATGGACCACCAGGGCCGTGCGGGCGCAAGTGATTTCGCTGCGTAACCGCGACCACGTCAACCTGTCGAAACTATCGGGGCACTCCATCGTCCACATCATCTTTGCCGACATTCTGCCGTATATCGCTTCCTATGTCGTCATGGCGCTGATTCTGCAAATTTCCTCCGGCATCCTGGCGGAGGCCGGGCTATCTATCCTGGGATTGGGACCTAGAACGACAGAAACACCAACGTTAGGCTTAATGATGAACTGGGCGATGATCTACCAGGCGCACGTCCTGGGAAAATGGTGGGCGTACTTGCCCGTACTCATCACCATCGCGCTGATTACCTTCTCGATGAACTTGATGAATACCGGTCTCGATCAGGTATTCAATCCGGCCTTGAGGGACTAATTACTATGGGAAAAACAATCCTGGAAGTCAATCAACTGACAACAAGATACATCACCCGCTTTGGGGAAAGCATTTACGCGGTCGACCACGTTTCTCTAAAAGTCGAAGAGGGAAAGTCTTTGGGTATTGCGGGAGAATCCGGCTGTGGCAAGTCAACGCTCGCGCTCAGCCTGATGGGCTACTATTTCGCCCCACTGCACTACATGAGTGGCGAGATCATCATCGATGGACGCGACATCACCAGGATGGATCCTGATGACGTGCGTAAAGCGATCTTGGGAAGGGAGATCGCCTATATCCCCCA
>JBNGDO010000058.1:24776-27199 GCA_049975385.1 Anaerolineae bacterium
AAGATGGTCATCAAGATGATCAACCAGTTACTGCACGATGGCCTGATCAGTTCGCTGATCTTCATCACGCACGAACTTCCGCTGCTTTACAACGTGACGGACGACATCATGGTCATGTACGCCGGGCAGATTGTGGAGAAAGCCAGCGCCCACAAAGCAGTGTTCGATCCGCTCCATCCCTATTCCAAGGGCCTCATGGGGTCGATCATCGTGCCCGAAGAGGGGCTGCGGGATGTCAAACTGACCGCCATTCCGGGCGTGCCACCGAACCTGAAAGACCCACCGCGTGGCTGCCGGTTTGCCGAAAGGTGCAAATACGTTCAGCCAGAATGTATCGTGAATCCTGTGGGCCTTCGCAATATTGGGGATGGCCGCGCTTACCGTTGTATCTTCTCGGAGGAATATTTGCGGGAGGCATATCAAAATGGTTGAGGAAAGGAAAGTATGCCTGAGTGGTTCAGGACTGACCAAGGTATTTGGGTTTGGCCGTACGAAAACTTTGGCTGTCGATCATGTGGACTTCAGCTTCTACGAGGGCGAAGTTATCTCAATCGTGGGTGAGTCGGGCAGTGGCAAGACCACGTTAGCGAAGATGCTTTTAGGATTGATCAGTCCCACAGAAGGGGAGATTTACTTTCAGGGGGAGAAGCGCGATATCAGTAGCCAGAAGAAAAGACTGGACTATTGGCGAAACATTCAGGCGATCTTTCAAGACCCGTTCTCGTCCTATAACATCTTTCACAAAATCGACGCCGTGCTGTTAGATTGCATCAACATGCGCGGCGGCCGAAGATTCCCGTATGCCAAAAAAGTCGAGATGATGACAGAGGCGTGCAGTTTCGTCAATCTGAAGTTCGAGGAACTGACGAACAAGTATCCCTTCGAGCTTTCCGGCGGCCAGATGCAGCGCCTGATGATTGCCCGCATCTTCCTGCTGATGCCCAAAATCCTGATAGCCGACGAACCGACCTCGATGATTGATGCCTGTTCGCGCGCGACCATCCTGGATATGCTGATGCAATTGCGTGACGAGATCGGGATGACGATTATTTTCATCACCCACGATATCGGCTTGGCGTATTACGTTTCTGATAGCGTCTATATTATGGAACACGGACAATTCGTCGAGCACGGCTCTGCAGATGCCGTGATTCTGCACCCGAAAGAGAAATACACTAAACGCCTGATCAGTGACGTCCCCAAGATTTATGAGGAGTGGGACCTGTCGACTGTATAGCCTGTAGAGCAGTACCGTAGATGAGAATTACACCACGAATGTCTGCATTCGCCGAATCTTCACGAATAGGCAATATTCGTGAAGATTCGTGATTTAGGAAGACTCAGTAGATCGCAAAATGCTTCAAGGGGATCGCCAGATCCCCGTCATGGTCTGGATCTGGCGATCCAGACCGAGCAGAATTAGATCTACTGAGACCACAGTTTATTTCGGCTCTACACATATTTGTGGGGTAAAAACAGCGCTGATCCCTATTTTGACCGCTCTTTTGATCAAAAGTGGGACGCCCACCTTGCTTTTGGGCGCATTTTGGCAATCAAGTGGAACAAAAGCCCGTCGCGACCCCACTAATCTGCGTAGACCCTTTATTTCCTTGGAACGGCCTAACCTTACAGAGCGGATTGTGACTCCGCCGTGCTCGAAGGTTCTGCACGCGGCTGCGAAATCCAGATCAGGCTAATGATAAATCCGAGGAACATGATCCCCGCACCGCTGAGATACGGATAGGTCACATTCACATCGAAGATGAAACCCGCCCAGATCGGCCCAACGACACGCCCCAGATTCATAAACGAGTTGCTCAATCCCATCGCGGTACCCTGCCCCAGTAGCGTGCGCTTGGAAGTCAAAGAAATAATGACCGTGCGCAGCAGCGTCTTGGAGAGGATGAACACGCCGGTCGCCGCCAGCACGCCGGGATACGTCTTCGCCAGCAGCAGCACAATGAAGGCCGCTGAACTGGCCGCCAGCGAGACTTTGATGATCGGCGCTTCGCCCCAATGCCGGGTCAGCGGGCCGATGAGGAGCGCCTTGCCGAGCGTCGAGGTCAGGCCGACGACCGCGAGGATCGTCCCCACGCGCTCCGGACCATAGTCCAACACCTGCGCTGCATACAGCCCAAAGACCGACTCGAAGTTGGTCAAGCCATAACTGACCAGGAACAGCATAAACAGCAACAAGCCGACCGGCCCAAACAGTGACTGCCACAACAACCCAAACTGCACCGTCTTGACCTTCCCCGCACGACTCCGGGCCTCGGCCCGAATTTCGGGTGGCTGGCTCGGCGCGAGTTCGCTCTCGCTGCCGTTCTTCATCGCGGCGGGGATGTCGCTGGTGGCTCTTGCACTCGGCGCGGCGCACCATCCCCTCCACATGCCCGGCGGAGCCGGGATGTCCTTTGATGACA
>JBNGDO010000059.1:0-22450 GCA_049975385.1 Anaerolineae bacterium
TGATCGACACACCCGGCCACATCGACTTCACGGCCGAGGTCGTGCGCTCGATCCGCGTCATCGATGGCGCGGTGATGATCCTGTGCGGCGTCGGCGGGGTGGAGCCGCAGACCGAAGCGGTGTGGATGCACGCCAACCGCGAGAAGCTGGCGCGCCTGATCTTCGTCAACAAGCTGGATCGCATCGGTTCGGATTTCTATCGTGTGCTCGATGAGGTCCACGAGCGGTTGACGCCCAACGCGCAGCCCTTGCAACTGCCCATCGGCAGTGAAGGAGGGTTCGAGGGCATTGTGGATTTGCTGACCGGGCAGGCGTGGGCCTGGCACAACGGCGACGACGAACCGGAGAGCGTCCCCGTGCCGGCGGATATGGTGACGCAGGTTGCCGAGGCGCGCGAGCGATTGCTCGACGCCATCTGCGAGACCAACGATGATTTATTGGAACAGCGCCTCGAAGGCGCCGACATCGACCTGGCGACGCTGCGCGCGGTGCTGCGCGAGGCCGTCATCGCCGGGGACATCGTGCCGGTGCTGTGTGGCACCTCGCGCAATCGCATTGCCGTGCAGCCCTTGCTCGACGCGATTGTCGATTATCTGCCCGCGCCGGTGGACATCCCGCCAGTGCTCGGTCATCATCCTGCCAACCCGGAGGAAATTCTTGAACGCCCTGACGCTTTCGACGCACCGTTCTGCGCGTCGGCCTTCAAAATCGTCACCGACCCGCACGTGGGGCATTTGACATGGGTGCGCGTCTTCTCCGGGCAGATGCAGGCCGGCGATTTGGCCTACAATCCGCGTGCCGACACGTCCGAGCGGGTGGGGCGCATCTACCGGATGCACGCCAACCGCCGCGAGCAGGTGGACGGCATGGCCGCCAGCGACGTGGTGGCGCTGGTCGGTGTCAAATCGGCGATGACCGGCGACACGCTCTGCGATCCCGCGCATCCGATTGTGCTGGAAGGCATCCAGTTCCCCAAACCGGTGATCGCGGTGGCGCTGACACCCGCGTCCACCAAAGAGCGCGAGAAGTTACACGAGGCCGTGAACCGCCTGTGCGACGAGGATCCCACGTTGATCCAGAACTTTGACGCGGAGACGGGCGAGCTGACGCTTTCCGGAATGGGTGAGCTGCACCTGGACGTCTCCGTAGACCGGCTGCGCACCGAATTCGGCATCGTGCCGCAGGTGAGCGCGCCGCAGGTCTCCTACCGCGAGACGGTGCAGCAGCGCGTCGAAGTGACGACGACGTACAAGAAGCAATCTGGCGGCCACGGGCACTACGCCGAAATCGTGCTCGGCATCGAGCCGCTGGAAGAAGGCGACGACACCGTTGAGGTGGATGAGGACGGTGTGGCATTCGTCCACGCTGCTCCGCCCGCCGAGTTGCCACGTGAGTTTTGGCGCCCGGTAGAACTGGGTGTGCGCCGCGCACTGGCGCAGGGCGTGATCGCCGGGTATCCCGTCACCGGTGTCAAGGTGACGCTGTTGGGCGGGCGCTATCACGAGGTCGATTCGGCGACGATGGACTTCGAGATTGCCGGTGGGATGGGTGCTCGGCAGGTGGTGCGCGCGGCGGCCCCGGCGTTGCTGGAGCCGATCATGCGCATCGACATCAACGCGGCGGAAGAGTACGTGGGTCCGGTCGTGGCCGACATCGGGCGGCGGCGCGGCCTCGTCAATACGATGCGCGTGCGCGGGCAGGTGCGCAACGTGGACGGCGAAGTCCCGTTGGCCGAAGCGCGCGGCTACGCCACCGACCTGCGCAGCATGACGCAAGGGCGTGGCACGTTCACGCTGGAATTCAAGCGCTACGCAACCGTGCCTGAGAGTATCGCTGAAGAGGTGATCGAGGAGCGCAAAGCTGCTGGGAAAGTCCCGTTGCGGTAGGTTGTGATTTCTGCCTTCCGTGCTATAATTTAACTCGGCGCAATAAGGCGCTTTTATACTTGTGTGGTCCTTCAAGGCCTTGCCGGTACAGGCAGGGCCTTTTTTTCTGGCAAGAATCGGATTGAGGAGTTCTATGTCAACAGAGTTTCAAGCGTTTTCCCTGCATCCGGCGTTGATGCAGGCGGTGGATGAATTAGGATACGAAAGTCCGACGCCCATTCAGGAGCGGGCGATTCCGGCGTTGATGGACGGGCGCGATGTGCTTGGCCAAGCGCAGACCGGCACGGGCAAGACGGCGGCCTTCGCGCTACCGATGTTGCACGGACTGGAAACAGACGACGCGCGCAGGCGCGTGCAGGGTCTTGTCGTCGCGCCAACGCGCGAGCTGGCAAACCAGGTGGCGAAAGCCGTGTACGAATACGGGCGGCATCGCGATGTGCGTGTGCTGGCTGTCTATGGTGGACAGTCGTACAGCCGTCAGATCAACCGCTTGCGGCGCGGCGTCGACATTGTAATCGGCACGCCGGGTCGCATGCTCGATCTGATTCGCAAAGACATACTCGACCTGAGCGCGGTGCGTTATCTGGTGCTGGATGAGGCTGACGAGATGCTCAGCATGGGCTTTATCGAGGACATCGAAGCGATCCTCAGCGAAACCCCGCCGACGCGGCAGACGGCACTGTTCTCTGCCACACTTCCGGGACGGATCCGGCAATTGGCAGATCGTTATATGTCCTCGCCGGAAGCGATCACCATCAACCCCAAGCGTCTTACCGTCGCCGAGACGGAGCAGCGCCATTACATCGTCTACGAGGACGACAAACTGGCCGCCCTCACGCGTCTTTTTGAGACTGAGGATGTCACGAGTGCCCTCGTCTTCGCACGCACCAAGGTCCGCACCGCCGAACTAGCCGATGCGCTCTTCGCCCTTGGCTTCCAGTCCGAAGCACTCCATGGTGACCTCAGCCAACCGGCTCGCGAAACCGTGATGGGCCGCTTCCGCCGTGGGCAGATCAAGGTCCTTGTCGCCACCGATGTCGCCGCCCGCGGACTCGACATCGACGATGTCTCGCACGTCATCAACTACGACATTCCATTCGATCCCGAAGCCTACGTCCACCGCATCGGGCGGACGGGGCGCGCGGGCAAGAGCGGCATCGCGCTGACGTTGGTCACGCCACACGACCGCCGCCGCTTGCAGAAAATCGAGGCGTACACGATGCAGCCTATCTCCCGCGCCAAATTGCCCTCGGCAGACGACGTCCGCGCGCGGCGTGAGGCTCTTTTTCTGCAGAAGTTGAGCACGCAGATGGAATCGGCAAACACGCGCGAATACGCGCTGGTCGAACAGCTCCTCGACGCGGGCTATGACCTGGTCGACGTGACGGCTGCCGCCATCGGGATGGCGCGCGGCGACGAAGCCCAGCGTCCCATTGACGAGGTGCGCGAGGTCCAACGTCGCCCGCGTCGCCACGGTGCGAAACACAGCGGACGCAAATCCAAAAAGTCACGTTCCCCACGCTCGAAGCGCCCGCGCCGCGAAAGGGGTGAGCGCGAAGCCGGGATGGTGCGCTTCACGATGAATCTCGGCAAGGCTCACGGCATCCGCCCTCGCGACGTCGTGGGTGCGATTGCCAACGAGGCCAACATTCCCGGTCGCTCTATCGGCGCCATCGACATCCAGCACCAGCAGACCTTCGTCGACGTGGCCGAATGCCACGCGGGCAAGGTGCTGCGCAAGATGCAGGGCCGTAAATTGTGCGGTCGTCCGGTCGTGCTCAAAGCGTCAGATTAAATTACACCTGTTAGGTGTGGGCTTTTCAAAACCCGGCTGTGCCACAGCCGGGTTTTTTGACATCTATGGGGAGTTGCTTATACTCGATCACGTCGTGACGGAGACCCTTGCGAAGGTGTGCGAACCTTTGATTCGCCTAAACCTTCGCAAGAATGAGAAAGGTATGGGAGTGCACCATGCGCATCGATCTGAACTGCGATATGGGCGAGAGTTTCGGGCGTTACACGCTCGGCGACGACGCGGCGATGCTCGATGTGGTCACGTCGGCGAACCTCGCCTGTGGGCTGCACGCGGGCGATCCCACGGTGATGCAGGTCACGGTGGCGCTGGCGGCGCGGAAGGGCGTCGCCGTAGGGGCGCATCCGGGCTACCCGGACCTCCAGGGCTTCGGGCGGCGGGCGATAGCACTCACCCCCGCCGAAATCGAGGCGACCGTCCTCTACCAGATCGGCGCGCTGGCAGGATTCGCGCGTGCAGCGGGTGTACCACTGGTCCACGTGAAGCCGCACGGCGCGTTGTACAACATCGCCGCCTGCGACCGGGCCGTCGCCCAGGCGATTGCCCGCGCGGTTGCGGCCTTCGATCCCGACCTGATCGTCGTGACGTTGCCGGATTCAGCGCTGGCGCACGCGGCGCAGATGGCTGGCCTGCGTGTTGCGTGCGAGGGCTTCGCCGACCGCGCCTACTGCGAAGACGGCAGCCTCGTCCCGCGCGCGGAGCCGGGCGCGGTGATCCACGATCCGTCCCAGGCGACGGCGCGCGCGATCCGCATGGTCACGCGGAGGGAGGTGGAGGCGATCACCGGGAAGGTCGTCCCGCTGCACATCGATACGCTCTGCATCCACGGCGACACGCCCGGCGCCGTCGCCATTGCTGCGGCGTTGCGTTCGGCGCTTGAGGCTGAGGGGGTGGTCGTTGCGCCGCTCGGATGATTTTTTGCCATGAATCTTCACGAATTTCACTGATTGGGTTTCCTTTCGTGGAGATTGGTGTAGATTCGTGGTCTCTATTGGGAGTCGCTAAGTCAATGTCTACCTACCCGCGTATTCTTCCGGTCGGCGAGACGGCGTTCACTGTGGAGTTTGGCGACGCAGTGGATGCGGCGCTCAACCGCCGGGTGCATGCGTTCGATGCGGCGTTGCGCGCGCGTCCTGTGCCCGGCCTCGTCGAGACGGTGCCTACGTATCGCTCGCTGCTGGTGATCTACGATCCGCAGGTGCGCCGGGCCGAGGCGATGCGCGTCGCTTTGACGGACGCGCTCGACGCGTTGGCGGCGACGGCGGATTTGCCCGAAGGCCGGTTGGTCGAAATCCCTGTGCGCTATGGCGGCAAATGGGGGCCGGATTTGGCCGATGTCGCCGCGCACTGCGGGATGTCGGCGCAGGCGGTGATCGATCTGCACGCGCAGCCGGTGTACACGGTGGCGATGCTCGGTTTCGCACCGGGATTCGCGTATTTGCTCGGTCTGCCGGAGGCGCTGGCGACGCCGCGCCTGGCGACGCCGCGTTTGCGCGTGCCGCCGGGCAGCGTCGGCATTGCGGGCGCGCAGACGGGCGTTTATGCGCTGGCGACGCCGGGCGGCTGGCGCATCATCGGGCGGACGGATCTTACACTGTTCGACCCGGCCCGCGAAGCGCCGTTCGCCCTCCAGGCTGGCGATCGCGTGCGGTTTATCCCGTTATGAGTGGCCCTGCGATGCTCGAAGTGCTCGAACCCGGCCTGTTGACGACAGTGCAGGATGCGGGGCGTAGGGGGTGGGCGCGTTATGGTGTGCCGCCCTCCGGCCCTTTGGATACCGCCGCTTTCACCGCTGCGAACGCGTTGGTCGGCAATCCACCCGATGCGGCGGCGCTGGAAATCACATTCGCTGGCCCGACACTGCGTGTGTCCCGCGAGTGTCTCATCGCGGTGTGTGGTGCGACGTTCGATGTGTGGGTTGGGGTACTGCCGGTTCCACTATGGCACGCCGTCTATGTGCGCGCCAGGCGGATCATCACGTTCGGGGCGCGACGGAGTGGGGCGCGGGCGTACCTCGCCATTTCCGGCGGGATCGCGCTGCCGCCGTTTCTGGGATCGCAGGCGACGTATCTGCCGGGCGGGTTCGGCGGTATGGGAGGGCGAGCGTTGCGCGCCGGGGACCGGCTTCCGCTTGGGCCTGCGACCATGCGCAATCCGGCGCAGCATGCCGGGCGTATCTGGCCCGAGGATCGCCGTCCGCCGTACACGCCGCGACCTGTGTTGCGCGTGGTGTTGGGGCCGCAGGACGATTATTTCACGGCGGAAGGGGTGGCGACGTTCCTCAACGGCGTTTACCGGCTCACACCGGAAGCCGACCGGATGGGCGCGCGTTTGCAGGGCCCGCCCATCGCGCATCGCGGACCGACCGGCATCGTGTCCGATGGTGTGGTTACAGGCAGCGTCCAGGTGCCGCCGGATGGACAGCCGATCGTGATGCTGGCCGATCACCAGACGACGGGGGGGTATCCCAAGATCGCCACAGTACTGCGCGCCGATCTGCCTTTGCTGGCGCAATGCCTTCCCGGCGATAGCGTCGCATCCTGCGTCGTGCGCTTTGCGGAGACGGCGTTGACGGAGATAACTATACCTGTAACCGGCTTGTAATTTTACACACAATGGTTTTTTGTTATTATAATGTTAGTGTGACTGTGTAGCTGGAAAGGGGGAAAGCCGTGCCATTCTACGACATTAACGGGCAGAGTATTCACGTGATCGAAGAGGGAACGCCGGGCCGGCAGGTGGCGTTGTTGATCCATGGGTGGTCAAGCTCGTGGTATGCGATGTCCCCGTTGACCGGATTGTTGGCTCAGCGTTTTCGGGTCATCGCGGTGGATTTGCCGGGGTACGGGCAGTCGCCGCGCCTGCCGGAGCGCACGACGATTCCGCAATATGCCGATCTGCTGGTTGAATTGATCGCGCAGGTCAGTGACGGCCCGGTGGTTTTGGTCGGCCATTCGATGGGGGGGATGACGAGCGTCACGCTGGCGCTGCGCCATCCGGTGTTGGTCGAACGCATGGTCTTGCTCGGCCCGACGATCACCGGCAAGTTGTCGCGTTACATCAACGCCGTCGTCTCGCCGATTACGCTGCTGGAACGGTTTGGCCTGGGCAGTTTCATCGTTTCCTTCGTGGAACGGGGCATCGTCGGCCTGAGCGACCGGATTATGCGCCCGGCTTCTTTCGCCGAACGGACCGACATCACGCAGGATGATTACGTGCGCCTGCGCGAGGATGCGCGCCGTCCCGGTCAGGGCAAGGTGCGCGCCGAGTGCTATTACGCGATGCGGGCCAACAACTTGAGCGGGCAACTCGCCCAGGTCGAACCGCCCGCGCTGGTGATTTGGGGGGCGGAAGATAACACCGTGCCACTGCGTGACGCGGGCGTCATCGCCGACGAGTGGCCCACCGCCGATTTGCGCATCCTGCCGAAGGCCGGGCACTGGCCGCAGTTCGAGGCCCCACAGACCACGCGCCGCCTTATCGCTGCCTATCTGGGATTACCGCTTTCCAGTGACAAAATCTACACGCCGGTGGACGACAAGGCGCTCGTGCAAATTCGTGACATCGCGCAGTTCCTCGCCCATTCGGACATCGCCAATAACCTGAATCTTGCGCAGCGCATCCGGCTGGCTGCCCAGTGTACGCCGCGCAGCTACGCGCCGGGCGAGACGATTGCCGGCATCAGCCAGGCGGGCAGCGAGTTGTACGTCGTTTACAGTGGGACGCTCGAAGTGTGGAGCGATCCTGATGGACCTGGGGTGGGGGATCCTGATCACAAGCAGCTCGTGACCCACCTGCGCCCCGGCACGATGACGGGCGAGTATTCGATGTTCGACGAGGGCGTGCGCAGCGCCGATCTGGTCGCCGGAAAGTCGGGGGCGACGGTGCTGGCCTTCGACCGCGAGCGCTTGCTGGCGTTGTGCGAAGACGATGCGGTGCTCGGCACGCGGCTGCTGTGGAACATCGGCACGGCGATGACGCAGCGCGTGCGCTTCATCATCTGGCAGTTGCAGCGGGCAAGCCGCAGGATGGAAGAGGCGAAGCGCGCCCAGGAACAGGAAGGCCTTGATTCGAACTACAAACACCAACCGATTTGATTGAAAATTTGGTGATTGGAGATTTGGAGATTTTGTGAATCCCCACGAAGGTTTGCAGTCATGTTTCGGATCCTTCGCAAGGAGAAGTGGATTTTGGGGGCGGAATTTGGGCCAGCCAGGTGCGGGTCGCTTTGGGAGAACGTAGTCGGATGACGGTGAGGTGTTGGTACGCCGGTTCTTCCAGGCGTTGGAGCGTCCGTTGGCGGCGTTTGGCGTGTGATTGAATGGCCCAGAGAAAGAGCGAATCCCGGCTGAAGAAAGCGCCCTTCCAGGTTTCATGATTGCCGTTCCACAAAACCTCGCGCGTGATCACGCGGCGCAGTGTGCGTGTGATCAGCCTCCAGAAAATGATAGGGAAAGGATAATCGAGCCACACGAGCGTGTCGGCGCGTCCCCAGATGATATCCTGCGCTTTGCTGTAGTTGCCGTCGGTGGTCCAGGCTTCCCCGCTAAGCGCCTCGGCGACGGTGTTGCGAAAGGTTTCGGCCGGCAACGCTTCCCATCCCGGTCCCCAATGCAGCGCGTCCAACTCGATGTGCGGGACGTGCAGTTTTTCTCCAAGGGCGCGCGCCAGCGTCGTCTTGCCCGCGCACGTCGTCCCAATGACGACGATACGTTGGCCGATCATCAACTCAGTGTTGCACCAGGCAGTGTACGATCTCGCCGACGTACATTCTGTGGAAATCCCTTGCGGCGTAGTGTCTGTCGATCAACTCCGGCGCGACGAAGTTCTCACCTTTGAGGTCCTGCGCGTAGACCTTGCGACATTCCAGCACCAATCTCGCTTCGGCGAAGTAGACCGCGCCGGTGATGCCCTCGACCGGCGTCAGGCCGGTTGCTGCGACCTTGTCCACATCACGCCCGGATTTGGTGCCGCAGAAGTTGAGCGCTTCGCGGTAGGCCTCGTCGAAGAACGAGAGCGTGTAATATGTACCGGTTTCCATCAATGGGAAGGTATAACGTTGCGGTCGCACGAAGGCAAAGGTCACGGGAAGGTTCCACAGGTTGCCCACGCCGCCCCAACTGGCCGTCATCGGATTGAACCGCGCCAGCGTGCCCGCCGTGATCAGCATCCAGTCCTTGCCGATCAGTTTGATGACGTTGTCCGTGATCGCCTCTGGTTTAATCTCTCGAAATTCGTTCATTGTTTCCTCCCAAAATCACAAAATCTGCAAATCAGCAATCAAAAATCCGTTTCATCCGTTCAATCCGTTGATTCTGCTTGCATCGCCAACGCGATAGCGCCGAGGACGCCGGCGCGGTTACCCAGGCCCGGCGGGACGATGTAGGCGTCGATGTTGTCCAGGATTTCGGGCACGCGGACGTAGCCGTTGAGCGACGCCTGCACTTCGCGGCGCACCAGCGGGAAGAGGTGCATCTGCTGCATCACGCCGCCGCCGAGGATGATGCGCTGCGGGCAGAGCGTGACGACGAAGTTCGCGCACGCCAGCCCGATGTAGTGCGCTTCCAGCGCCCAGGCAGGATGGTCGGGGGGCAGCATCTCGCCGCGCCGGCCCCAGCGGGCCTCGATGGACGGACCTGTCGCCAACCCTTCGAAGCAGTCGTCGTGATAGGGGCAGTTGCCGGGGAAGGGATCAACGTCGTAGTCGTGCGGCAGGCGGATGTGGCCCATCTCCGTGTGCATCAGGCCGTGCAGCAGGCGACCTTCCATCATCGCGCCGCCGCCGATGCCCGTGCCGACGGTGAGGTAGACGAAGGTGTCCAGCCCTTGCGCCGCGCCCCACGTGCCCTCGCCGAGCGCCGCCCCGTTAACGTCCGTATCGAAGCCGACGGGGATGCCCAGCGCCGCGCGTACTTGTCCACCGAAATCCGTGTTGCCCCAGCCCGCTTTGGGCGTGGAGGTGATGTAGCCCCAGGTGGGCGAGCGCGGGTTCGGGTCCACCGGCCCGAACGAGGCGATGCCCACCGCGCGCAGCGTCGCGCCGCGAAAGAAATCGATGGCCTTGCCGATGGTTTCTTCGGGTGTCGTCGTCGGAAACCGGATTTCATCCACAATATCGTCGGGGCCGCTGCCCACCGCGCAGACAAACTTCGTGCCGCCCGCTTCGATGCCGCCGAATAGGTCCATAGTGCCTCCAATGTGGGGATTGGTCATCGGGAATCAGAGATCAGGAATTGGGATTCTCTACTTCATACTCCCTACTCCCTTTTCTACCCAAACCGCCCGGTGATATACTCTTCCGTTTTGGAATGCTTGGGATTGAGGAACATCTCACGGCCTATGCCGTGCTCGATGAGTTCGCCTTGCAGGAAGAACGTCGCCCAGTCGGCGACGCGCGCGGCTTGCTGGACGCTGTGCGGCACGACGACGAAGGTATAACTGGGTTTCAGTTCTTGCAGCGTGATCTCGATCTTGGCGGTAGAGATGGGGTCGAGGCCGGAGGTGGGTTCGTCCAGCAGGATGACCTCCGGTTGCAGGGCGAGCACGCGCGCCAGGCAGAGCCGCTGTTGCTGCCCGCCGGAGAGCGCGTGCGCCGGTTCACCCAGGCGGTCGTGGACCTCGTCCCACAGCGCCGACTGCTCCAGCGAACGGGTTACGGCGGCGTCGAGCGTCGCTTTGTCGCGGATGCCCGCCAGTTCCAGGCCGTAGGTGATGTTGCGGTAGATACTCATCGGCAGGACGACGGGCCGGGCGAAGACGATGCCCACGCGCCGTCGCAGGCGCACGACGTCGTAGCCGGGCTGGGTGATGTCTTCGCCATCCAGCAGAATGTGTCCGGTCTGTTTGACCACGTCCGTCAGGTCGTTGAGGCGATTCATCGCCCGCAGCAGCGAGCTTTTACCGCCGCCGGACGGCCCGAAGAGGACGTTGATCTGGTTGGCGTAGATATCGAGCGTGATGCCGTGCAGGCTCTCCGTTCCGTCGGAGTAGCGCAGGCCAAAGTCTTCGATGTGAATTTTGACGTCGCCGGCCATCACCAGAACCTCTGCTTCCGGTAGTGATTGCGGATGAGCGTCGCCAGGACGTTCATCGACAGGACGAAGATGAGCAGCACCAGTGCCGTGCCGTATTGGATGCGTTCGGGCATTCCCGGAACCTGCGTGCTGATGACGAAGAGGTGGTAGGGCAGGGCCATCGTCTGGTCGAAGACCGACGTGGGCAGGCGCGGCAGGAAGAAGGCGGCCACGGTGAAGAGAATGGGCGCGGTCTCCCCGGCGGCACGCTCCAGGCCCAGGATCACGCCGGTGATGATGCCCGGCAGCGCCTGCGGGAGCACCACGCGCCGGATGGTCTGCCAGCGTGTGCCCCCCAGGCTGACGCTGACCAGCCGGAACGACTGCGGCACCGCGCGCAGCGCCTCTTCCGCCGTGCTGATGATGACGGGGAGTGTCATAATACCCAGGGTGAGCGACCCCGCCAGGATTGACGTCCCAAAGTTAAGGAAGATGACGAACAGCCCCAGCCCAAATAATCCAAACACGACCGAGGGAATGCCCGCCAGGTTGATGATGGCGACGCGAATCGCGCGGGTCAGCGCGTTGTCTTGAGCATACTCGGAGAGGTAGATCGCTGCACCGATGCCGATGGGGACGGCGACGACCGCCGTGCCGAGTGTGAGCCACAGCGTGCCGACGATGGCGGGCAGCAGGCCGCCGTCCTTCATCCCATTGTAGGGAAAGGCGGTGAGGAATTCCCAACTGATGGCGGACGCGCCTTCGTACACGATGTAGCCGACGATGAAGAAAATCGGCGCGACGACGACGATTGCCGCCAGCGTGATGAGCGCGAACGCGATGCGCTGCGAGTTTTGGCGTGAAAGTTTGAGCATAAAGGTTGTTCCTTTTGGCTCACACACAGCCACACAGCCACACAGCAGAAAACTTGGTGTCTGCGTGTCTTTGTGTGAGGATCATCACGACAACATCCTTTCCGCGCGTTTGACCTGGCGGAAAACCACCGAGGCCGCGGCCATGTTCACGATAAATGTGATGACGAAGAGGGTAAGGCCCACGGTGAAGAGCACGTGGTAGTGCGGGCTGCCGTGCGCCACCTCGCCCATCTCGGCGGCGATGGTTGCCGTCATCGTGCGCACCGGCATGAAGAAATCGCGCAGGCCGAGCGGCATTCGCGCTGCGTTGCCCGTGACCATCATCACGGTCATCGTCTCGCCGATGGCGCGGCCCACCCCCAACATCAACGCCATCAGGATGCCGGAGCGCCCGGCGGGCAGCACGATGCGCCAGATGACTTGCCAGCGTGTCATTCCCAGGGCCAGCCCGGCATCGCGGTACGTTTTGGGCACAGTATCGAGCACGTCTTCCGCCACGCTGACGATGGTGGGTAGCGCCATCCACGCCAGGAGCAGCACGCCGGTGAAGGCGGTGAGGCCGGTGGGGATGTCCAGCGCGACGCGGATGAGCGGCGCGAACACCAGCATCCCGATGAAGCCGATGACGACCGAAGGAATGCCCGCCAGCACTTCGACGAAGGGCTTGAGGATGTCGCGCACCCATTCAGGGGCGATCTCCGAGATGAAGATGGCTGTCGCCAGGCCAAGCGGCAGGGAGACGACTGCCGCGCCAATGGTGATGATCAGCGATCCCAAAATCAAGGGCAGCAGGCCGTAATACTCTTCGATGGGATACCAGCGCGTCGCCAGCAAGCCGGTAAGCGGGGTCTCGAAGAAAGTCGGCGTCCCCTCTTTGATCAGGAACAGGAAAATGAGCAGCACCAGAATGATGGCGAAAATGCCCGACACCTGAACCGCACGTTCGATGAGAAATTCGCCCCATGAAAGTGAGCGGGTTGCGGTTTGCTCTTTGTCGTGCACGGCTGACGCTCCGGTCATGGTGTCTCTCCTCCGGCGGTGATCGGGACGAATCCCAGTTCCCGCACGATCTCTTGGGCTGCCGGGCTGAGGATCCAATCCAGGTAAGCCTTGATGTGCCCCTGCGGTTCGCCGGCAGTGTACATGTAGAGGTCGCGGGCGATGGGATACTGCCCGGTGTTCACCGTCTCGACCGTGGGCGAGTAATGCGGCTCGCCCAACTCACGACTCACAGCGACAGTCTTCATATCCGGCGTGACGTAGCCCAGGCCGTCGTAGCCGATGGCGTTGGGATTCTGGCGCACTTCCACACCGATGCCTTCTGACGAGGGGAGCAGGAGGGTGTCTTGCGAGAACAACGTCTTGTTGTCGCTTTGTCCCAGGCGGATGACCTCTTCGAGGAAGTAGACGTGCGTGCCGGAGTTCGTCTCGCGCGAGAGGAGCACGATGGGCCGGTCTTCTCCGCCGACTGCCCGCCAGTTCGTGATCTTGCCGCTGTAGATGTCGGATATCTGTTGCAGCGTGAGTTCGTCTACGGGGTTATCAGGATGGATGACAATGGCGATGGCATCGCGGGCGATGACGTATTCCACCGGTTCGAATCCGTTGGCGCGGGCAGCTTGCAATTCCTCGTCTTTGATATGCCGTGAAGCGTTCGCCAGATCCACCGTGCCGTTGATCAGCGCCGCGATGCCGGTCCCGGAGCCGCCGCCGGTAACGGCGATACGCACGTCAGGTTCGAGTGTCTGGTACCGTTCAGCCCACGCCAGTGCCAGGTTGACGATGGTGTCGGACCCTTTGTTCTGGATGGTGGTTGCAGAGTCTCCGGTTGTAGACTGCGTGTTCTGTGTCCCGCATCCGGCGAGCGCCAATCCTATCAAGAGAAGCGCCACTATTTTTATAGTCAGGTGTGTGTCCTTGTTTCGCACAATACAGTATTATAGCGGCTTCAGATGAAAAAACAACTGGTATGAAAGGCTACAAAAGTCTTGTTTTATGTTAGTTGAGCACGCGCCTGCATCGAATCGCAAATCGGCAACTGCAGACGCCTGTGAAGACTTTTGTAGTCTTGACTGCGTTCCAAGGCCGTTTATACTTGAGGGTATCTGCCACACGAAGGGAATGGATCGATTATGGAGACGTCGCCGGTCATACCGAAGATTTGCGTGAGCCATCTGGATTTCTATTATGGCTCGAAGCAAGCGTTGATGGACATCACGTTGGACATTGCGCCAGAAGAAATCATGGCTTTCATTGGCCCGTCGGGCTGTGGAAAGTCTACGTTTTTGCGCTGTCTCAATCGCATGAATGATGAAATCCCGCACACGCGCGTAGAGGGGGAGATTCTATTGGACGATGCCGACATCTACGCGCCCGACGTGGATACTGTAGAACTGCGCCGCCGGGTGGGGCTGGTTTTCCAGAAGCCCAACCCGTTCCCGCAGTCGGTCTACAACAACATTGTGATGGGGCCGCGCTCTCTAGGACTGGAGAGGGGCACGGCACTCGGTGATATGGCGCAGCAGTATTTGCAGGAAGTGGATTTATGGGACGAGATCAAGGGGGATATGTCGCTGCCCGCGTTGAGTCTGTCGCTAGGACAGCAACAGCGATTGTGCATCGCGCGCACGCTGGCGGTCAAGCCGGAGGTGATCCTGATGGATGAACCCTGCTCGGCCCTCGATCCCATCGCCACGCTGCGCGTCGAGGATTTGATGCGGGAATTACGCAAGCAGTATACGATCGTCATCGTCACGCACAACATGCAGCAGGCTGCGCGTGTCTCGGATCGCACCGCGTTGTTCTGGCTCGGCGAGTTGATCGAGGAAGCGCCCACCGCACAGCTCTTTACCCGGCCCGCGCAGAAGATGACGGAAGACTACATCAGCGGGCGGGTGGGGTAGTTGCGATTTCCAAATCGTGCTATTTGCTACACAGTAGCTTCCCAAAACCGACGACGATAACGAGTAGCATAAGGATTGAAATGACGCCTTCCAAATCGAGCGCGGGAAAGATCGTCGCGGGCAGCCGCCCGGGCAGCAATGGCCAGATGACCCAGAGGGCGAACACTGTCCCCGCTGTCAGGATCGCCAACATCGACAGAATAATCCATTCCTGAATCCACCGTACCATTTTGTACCTCCTATGTGATGATCTCCGTTTTTTGTTCGGTTAACTGTTCCATGCAGAAATGTGCCAAAAAGTTCACGAGATTTCGACTACAGGACCAAAGACTACGTGTCGTAAAGACTACGCGACTATTTTCAAGAGGGGGGAGATATGGTGACACGATTGATTGTTCCAAAGGATTACCGGTGCTTGTTGGACGTGCGCGAGACCGAGCGCGCCATCCGCCAGATCAAGACGTTCTTCCAGACAAATCTGGCCTTCGAACTGAATCTCGTCCGCGTGACCGCACCGCTGTTCGTGCAGGCCGGGACCGGTATCAACGATAATCTCACCGGCGTCGAGCGCCCGGTGGCGTTTCCGATCAAGGCGATGGCGGATGTGCGCGCCGAGATTGTCCATTCGCTGGCGAAATGGAAGCGCATGCAGTTGGCCGATCTGGGTTTCGCACCGGGCGAGGGGCTATACACCGATATGAACGCCATTCGTGCCGACGAAGATTTGGACAATCTCCATTCCCTGTATGTCGATCAATGGGACTGGGAGCGGGTGATGCTGCCCGAAGAGCGCACGCTAGATTACCTGAAGACCACCGTATGCCGCATCTATGACGTGATCCGGCGTACCGAACGGTACGTGCATCATCTATATCCCGTCATCGAACCATTTTTGCCGGAGAAGATCACCTTTATCCACGCCGAGGATTTGCGGGCGCGTTACCCCGATTTATCCTCGAAGGAGCGTGAAGACGTCGCCTGCCATGAGTACGGTGCAGTGTTCGTCATCGGCATCGGCGGCGCGCTACGCGATGGGCAGCCGCACGATGGACGTGCCCCGGACTACGACGATTGGTCGACGCCGACGGTAAACGGCTATCACGGCCTAAACGGCGACATTCTCGTTTACTATCCGCTGTTCGATGCCGCCTACGAACTTTCGTCGATGGGCATTCGTGTGGACGCGGAGGCGTTGTTGCGGCAGTTGGCGTTGCAGGATGCGCTCGACCGCCGCGAACTACTCTTCCACCGGCGATTGCTGTCCGGCGAGCTGCCACAGTCCATCGGCGGGGGGATCGGCCAATCGCGCCTGTGCATGTTGTATCTCCACAAAGCACACATCGGGGAAATCCAGTCGAGCCTCTGGCCGGAGACGATGGTGCAGACTTGCCGGGAGAATAACATCAATTTATTGTAACAAGATTTGCGTAGCAAGTGACTCGATGGAACGTTTTTACCACGAAATCACCAAGACACCAAGAAACTCAAGCGCAACCTTTGTGTGAAGTGTCTTGCTCTCAGAATGAGGTACAATGTTGCGGATGGTGAGGTACAGCTATATTCTGCTGCTGTTGTGTTTGCTCGCAGGCTGCGTTGCACCGGTTGCGCAGGCTGACCCGATGATGTCTGTGCTCTCAGCGACAATTACAGTCTTGCCCACGTCGACCACAGCGGCGACGTTCACGCCCACGTTGACACCGTCGGCGACCATTACGCCCACACCAATCCCCACCATTGTCATTCCCATCCTTACCCAGACGGTGACCCCGACCGTCGCCTCTGCCGAAGTCACGCCCATACCGATCCCTGACACATTGCCCGAGCGCGTGATCCCGGAGCCGTTCGGCGTGAACATCCACTTCACGCGCCCGCTGCCCGGCGAGTCGAGTTTGCTGGCAGCCGCCGGCTATCGTTGGGTGCGCATGGACATGTTCTGGAATACGGTCGAACAGGAGCAGGGGCGTTACACGTTTGCAGAGTACGATGCACTGGTGGCAGCGATGTCGCAGCGTGGTATCCGCATCGTGTTTATTCTGGACTATGGGAACCCGCATTATGACCATGGCTTTGCGCCCCACTCACCTGAGGCGCGCGCGGCATTTACCCGCTTCGCGGCGGCGGCGGCGCGGCGCTACCGGGGCAAGGGCATCGTCTGGGAGATTTGGAACGAACCGAATCTCGATCACTTTTGGGCGCCGCGGGCAGATGTCCAGCGTTACGCAACGTTGCTGCTACAGACTTCTGCGGCGATCCGGCGATCCGATCCGACTGCCCTCATTGTTGCCCCGGGCACCTCCGGCTTCGACTGGCCTTTCTTGACGGCGCTGGGGGATATGGGCGCGTTCGCTAAACTGGACGCCGTCACCGTGCACCCTTACGGCCTGGAGATCCCGGAGCTTGCCGGCCCGCACTACGTGCAACTGGCGATGCTCCTGCACCGCTACAGTCCCGCGTGGAAGATACCGGTACTCTCCGGCGAGTGGGGCTACTCCTCCGTGCGCGGCGGCATCAGCGCGGAGCGGCAGGCGCAGAATCTGGCGCGGCAGTGGTTCGTCAACCTGCTCTACGATGTAAACCTGAGCATCTGGTACGATTGGCGTGACGATGGTGTCGATCCCGCCGATATCGAACAGAACTTCGGCACGGTGCATCACGACTTATCGCCCAAACCGGCCTATCGCGCGGCGCAAACGCTGTTGAGGACGCTGGATGGCTATCGTTTTATGCGCCGCATCCCGCTGGAGAATCAGAACGCGCTTTCGTCTGACGATTATCTGCTGCTTTTTGCAAAGGGAGAGTTGGCAGCAATGGCGTTGTGGACGATCAGCGAAACACATACGATTAATCTGCCGCTGGTGGTGGATGATGTGGCATTGGTCGAAATGATGGGACAACGCAGCACGCTACTGGGCGGGGATGACGGATTGGTCGTTGTGCTCGATCAATCGCCGCGTTACCTCCTGTTCGGCGCGGATCAGCCCGTGTCGCAGTTGATCGTATGGCGGCCCTACGAGACGCTACAACATCTCCAGGCAGAAGACGGCTACAGCGTGCGTGTAGTCTTCGAGAGCGCGCCTGTTTCGACGTTCGGCGAGGTGCAGGTGCGTGTGGGTGGCGACGTTCGGGGGGCGGCGCCGGTTGTGACACGCCCGATGGAGGAACACCTGGTGCGCATTCCGGTGGATGCGACCGGTCTGACGGGCGCAGTTCCGGCAAAAATCGTTTTTGTCCCGCCGGATGGGACGTTACTGCCGATGCAATCGGCGGCGATATGGCTGCTCCTCGGCGAGTAAAGGGAGGGAACTGATGACGTGTTTGACCTGTCTCTCGAATTCCGGGGAGAAGCGCATTTCCCCAGGCCCGATGATTTACGAGGGCGCGTACTGGTATCTGGAGCACGCTTATCCGACTTCGCTCAAGGGGTGGCTGGTTGTCGTTCTCAAGCGCCACGTCGAGGCGCTGCACGAGCTGACGGCGGAGGAGTTCGCCGAACTGGGACACATTCAAGCGCGGGCGACGAAGCTGCTGTTCGAGGCGTTGGATTGCGAGAAGGAGTACCTGATGTGCCTGGCGGAAGGCGAGGGCTTTCACCACATCCACGTACACATCGTGTCCAAGCCGCGCGACCTGCCCGACGAACTGAAGGCTACGCGCATCTTTGCATGCCTCAAGGTCACTGCGGAGGAGGCGCTGCCGCCGCAGGAGATCAAAGCCTTTTGCGAGTTGCTGCGCGAGCGATGGTGAAACGACGCTTTCCCACCCGGCTGCTCATCCTGGCGCTGCTCTTGATGTGCGTGCCTACGGCGCCGGACGCGCCCGTCACTGCGGAAGCGCCGGTGGATTTTGAAACGCTGGCTGCGCACGTGGGGCGCGCCGAGGCGTGGTACCGGATCAACGGTTATACGGCATCCCCGCCGGAAGCTGCGCAAACGCCTCTTAGCCCGATCTCACCATCTCTGATTGCGCAAACCATGATCACACCGGTGCTGACGTCGACGGTTTACTTGCCGTTGGTCGCCAACCATTTTCCGTTGCAGATTGAACGTCGCGCCATCTGGATCACACGCTATGACTGGACATCCCTGAATGCCGGGGCGCAGCCGCAAAAGATCGACGAGTTGGTGGCGAACGTCGCCGGGGCGGGGTTCAACACCATCTTCTTCCAGGTGCGGGCTGCCGGCGACGCTTACTACACGCCGGGCCTGGAACCCTGGGCGGCGCGGCTCTCCTCGGGGACGGTGACGGATACGCTGGGTGTCGATCCCGGCTGGGATCCGCTGGCGCGCATGCTCGACGTGGCGCACGCGGCAGGACTGGAGGTTCACGCCTACGTCAACATGTACCCCGCGTGGCTTCCCTCGCCAAGTGAAGCCTACGGCCCGCTTGCCCCGCCCGCGACGACGCCTCCACAAATGTTCGACCGTTTCACCTACGGCCCGACACATCCAGAGCATCCCGGCGAGTACGGTCTGGGATGGGATTGGCGGCATCACGACACGGCAGGCCCGATGCTTCTCGCGTGGGGCGCGTACTTGTGGGCGACTCCTGGCGTCGATCAGGTGCAGGCGTACATCGCCAGCGTGGTGCGTGATATCGTCACGCGCTATCCGGTGGATGGCGTTCATCTGGACCTGGTGCGCTACGCGGGACTGATGTACTCCTACGATCCGTACAGCAATGCCGCGGCGGGCGAGGTGCGCACGCCGGCCCGTGACCAATGGCAGCGCGACCGGGTGACGGCGCTCGTGCAGCAGGTGACCTCGGAAACCCACGCACTGCGCCCGGAAGCGAGGGTGTCGGCGGCGGTGTGGCCGTACTACAAAAACGACCTGGGGTTACAGACGAGTTCCGGCTACGACGATTACTTCCAGGACTCCAAAGGTTGGCTGGCAGCAGGTGTCGTCGATGCGATTGCGCCGATGCTGTATGGGACCGGGAGCAGCATCCCCGATGATCTCGGCAACTGGCGCATCCTGGCGGAGGACTTTATGGCGGTCGGCGGCGACGGGAACGTCTATCCGGGCATCGCCGGATATTACGACGATTTCGCCGCTATCGCGCAGCGGATCGCCATCGCGCGGGAACTCGGCGCGCCAGGGCACGCGCTCTTCTCCTACGTTGCGCTCGACAGTCACGGCTACTGGGACGATCTGGCAGCGGGGCCCTATCGCGTCCCGGCGGTGGTACCGTCACACTTGCGCTAAAGCGTGCGCGGTGTCCACAGGTTCACGAGCTTGCCGGGGGTTTCTTCTTCCAATTCCTTCCAGGCGTTGATGGGCAGCGCGACCTGCGCGAGCGCGGCGGTGGGAAGGCTTTCCATCGCACCGGTGAGGCTTTCCAGGAGCATTTCGAGATCGGGATTGTGCCCCACGATCATCACGCACTCGTTGGCGTCGTTTAGCGCGCGCAGCACTTCCACGAAATCCTCCGGCCCGGCCTGGTAGAAAGCGCGCGTGGCGACGATCCGTTCCTCGTAATGGCAGGCTTCGGCGACCAGTTTCGCCGTGTTGAGCGCGCGTCTGGCCGTCGAGGAGAGGATGCGCTGAGGCGTCAGATCGTGTTTGCGGATGAGTTCCCCCATTAACGTGGCGGCCTGCTCGCCACGCTTCTTAAGCGGCCGGTCGTGATCGGCCAAATCCTCGTGTTTCCAGCTCGACTTGGCGTGTCGCAAAATCAACAGGGTTTTCATCGTTCTCCTCAAAGGCTACAGAAGTCTCGATGTGGGTCGTGTTTTAATATTATAGCCTTTCATCTTGTAAATTTGGCCGGATATGTTATAATTAATTATACACTATTACTGGCATCTCAATAGATTGAATCAGGAGGTTTTGATATGGAATACACGAGTTTAGGACGTACGGGGCTGCAGGTCAGCCGGCTTTGTCTGGGCACGATGAACTTCGGCCCTTTGACCACCGAGGAAGACAGCTACGCGCTTATGGATCGCGCGCTGGAACTCGGCATCAACTTCTTCGACACCGCCAACGTCTACGGGTGGAAGCTCGGCGAAGGTGTAACTGAGCAGATCATCGGGCGCTGGTTGGCGCAGGGTGGGGGACGCCGTGAGAAAATCGTGCTGGCGACCAAGGTCTACAACAAGATGGGTGAGGGGCCGAACGAGCGCGGTCTTTCGGCATACCACATCCGCAAGGCGGCCGAGGACAGCCTGCGTCGCCTGCAAACCGATCACATTGACCTTTACCAGATGCACCACGTCGAGCGCACTACACCGTGGGAAGAAATCTGGCAGGCGATGGAGCAGCTCGTCCGCGAGGGGAAGGTGCTCTACGTAGGCAGCAGCAACTTCGCCGGATGGCACATCGCCAAG
Source organism: Anaerolineae bacterium (assembly GCA_049975385.1). GTDB lineage: Bacteria > Chloroflexota > Anaerolineae > B4-G1 > SLSP01 > DSWT01. Next base: position 20,819 of record JBNGDO010000059.1, read on the forward strand.
GCGCAGGCTCACGCCGAGAAGCGCAACTTTATGGGTCTGGTCTCCGAGCAAAGCCTCTACAATCTCAACGCGCGGATGATCGAGCTTGAGGTAGTCCCGACGTGCGAGGATTACGGCCTGGGATTGATTCCCTGGAGTCCGCTGGGCGGCGGCCTGTTGGGCGGCGTGTTGAAGAAGATCTCCGAGGGACGCCGTGCTTCGGAGCGGATGCAGGAGAGCATCGAGAAGCACCGCCCGCAAATCGAGGCTTACGAGAACCTGTGCAAGGATATGGGCGAAAATCCGGCAGACGTGGCGCTGGCCTGGCTGTTGCACAATCCCGTCGTCACCGCGCCGATCATTGGCCCGCGCACGATGGAGCAGCTCAACGGTAGCCTGCGCGCGTTGGAGATCAAGCTCTCCGACGAGGTGCTGGCGAAGCTCGACGAAATCTGGCCTGGCCCTGGCGGCCCGGCACCCGAAGCCTACGCCTGGTAGTCTTCGTAGATTTGTTTCCCATAGTTATTCGAGGGAGTGTTGCGGACTTGTCCGCAACACTCCTTTTTTATTCGGCACGCTCTGTGCTATACTAGGACGAGGTTCGTCAACAGATAGCACCGATATCAACAGCACCGGAGGTGGCGCTTCAATGGTCAAGAAGGTCTTCGTCAGCGGCTGCTTCGACTTGTTACACAGCGGGCATATCGAGTTCTTTAAGGAGGCCGCGAGCTATGGCGATTTGTACGTGGCAATCGGCTCTGACCGGACGGTCAACGATCTCAAGGGGCGTCCGCCAGTCAACACGGAGGCCGAACGGCTTTTTATGGTGCAGTCCGTTTCCTGGGTCAAGGAGGCGTTCATCTCGCAGGGATCGGGGGTATTGGACTTTGCAGAAGAGCTGAAGGTTATCCAGCCCGATATCTTTATCGTCAACGAAGAGGGCAACACTCCGGATAAACGAGACCTAGTCGAATCACTCGGCATCGAGTACCGTGTACTGCAGCGCGAACCGCATCCCGGCCTTGCACCGCGCTCCACCACGGCCCTGCGCAACGTCTGTCGCATCCCGTACCGCATCGACGTGGCGGGGGGGTGGCTCGACCAACCGTTCGTCTCCAAGCACTATCCCGGCGCGGTGATCACGATTTCGCTGGAACCCACGGTCGAGTTCAACGAGCGTAGCGGGATGGCGACCAGTACCCGCCGGGCCGCCATTGAGTTGTGGGGACCGCGATTGCCCATCGATAACCATGAGAAGTTGGCGAAAATCCTCTTTTGCTACGATAATCCGCCTGGCACGACAGAGATCTCTGGGGCGCAGGACACCATCGGCATTGTTTTTCCCGGACTTGCCAAATCGTACTACGAAGGTGAATACTGGCCTTCGCGGATCGACAGCGTGCAGGATGAAGCGACGTTGCGCTTTATCGAAAACGCGTTGTATCTCGTCCCGCTCGGTCCGCGCGAATCCGGGTTTAGTGTGCTGAGCGACACAAACATCACGCGCGAGGGTGCGAAGGCGCTTTCCGAAGCCACCGACCGGTGTTGGGACGCGATCCTGGCTCACGACATCCACAGTTTTGGGCAATATTTCCGCGCTTCGCTCGAAGCACAGGTGGCGATGTTCCCCAATATGATGACGCCGATGGTGGC
>JBNGDO010000059.1:22550-27151 GCA_049975385.1 Anaerolineae bacterium
TGTGGAGGCGTTCAAGGCTGCGACGCTAGAGAACGCGCGGCACAGCGTTCAGGAACCCGGCATTGCCCGTTTCGATGTTGTGCAACAGCTTGATGATCCCACGAAGTTCGTGCTGGTCGAAGTGTATCGTACGCCGGACGATCCCGCCCGGCACAAAGAGACTGCCCACTACCGGAAGTGGCGTGACACGGTTGCCGAGATGATGGCGGAACCCAGGTCCAGCGTCAAGTATGCGAATGCCTTCCCCGATGATGAAGGGTGGTAAATGATGCGTTTTGAATTTGCGACTGCATCCCGGATTGTGTTTGGCTCCGGCGTGCTGAAGGAAGCCGGCGGTTTGGCAGCGGAACTTGGGCGGCGTGCGTTCGTCGTTACCGGGCGAAGCGGTGAACGGGCAGCACCGCTGTTGGATGGCCTGAAAGCTGCCGGTGTGGAGGCTGCGACGTTCACCGTCGCAGGTGAGCCGACGACTGATCTGGTGTGCGAAGGAACCGCGCAGGCGCGCGCAGCGGACTGCGACCTGGTGATCGGTATCGGCGGTGGCAGTGTGATCGACGCGGGCAAGGCCGTCGCCGCGCTGCTCACCAACGGCGGCGCTCCCCTCGACTACCTGGAGGTCATCGGGCGTGGACAGCCCATCACACAACCGGCTGCGCCCTACATCGCCATCCCGACGACGGCAGGGACTGGCGCGGAGGTGACCGCGAACGCGGTGCTGGCGTCACCGGAGCACCGGCAGAAAGTGAGTCTGCGCAGCCCGTTGATGCTCCCGCGTATAGCGTTGATCGATCCGGCCTTGACTTATTCGATGCCACCGGAACTCACCGCCAGTACCGGCCTGGACGCCTTCACCCAGGTGCTGGAGCCTTACGTCTCGCTGAAAGCGAATCCACTTACCGATACGTTGTGTCGTGAGGGCCTGATGCGCGCCGCACATTCCCTGCGCCAGGCCTATCAAAACGGGAAGGATACCGCGGCCCGCGAGGATATGGCACTCGTCAGTCTCTTCGGTGGACTGGCGCTGGCGAATGCCAAACTCGGCGCAGTCCACGGCCTGGCGGGGGTATTGGGCGGCATGTTCGATGCGCCACACGGCGCGCTGTGCGGGCGATTGTTGCCGTTCGTGATGGACGCCAACGTGCGCGCGTTGCAGGCTCGCGACCCGGACAGCCTTGGCCTGGAACGCTACGACGATATCGCGGTCATTCTCACAGGTGAGTGGGACGTCGAAGCGCCGGATGGCGTGGCCTGGGTGCAGGGCTTGTGTAAGGCGCTGCGCGTGCCGGGGCTGGCGACGTATGGTATCACTGCCGGCGTTTTCCCGGACGTTATCGAGAAGGCGATGGCGTCGAGCAGTATGAAGGGCAACCCGATCACACTCACTGCTGCAGAAGTGCGCGGCATCCTGATGCGCGCGTTATAGTGACTGACCTGAACATGAAAAACTAAGGTGTTCTGGCGCGTTATAGGCGTAGAGAGTTTAGCAAAACACATTGGGGTCAGTAGAGCATCGAAAAGGAGGGAATGATGAACAACCACGTGTGGTCGAAGGGGTGGTTGCTGTTGGCAGCGGTGTTGTTGGCGGCTTTCGCCGGAGCATTTTTACCTTGGGAACCTGGGGAGGGCGGTTTGCATCCAGCGATGACGGAGGTACGCGCGAGCGCCGGCGTCTGGTACGTCGATGCGAACGCACCGGCTCCCACTCCCGACGGCCTTTCCTGGACCACGGCCTTCACCGAGCTGCAAGCGGCGCTGGCTGTGGCTGTGCCCGGTGACGAGATTTGGGTCGCTGAAGGCGTCTACAAACCGGATTTCGATCCTGGTAGCGGCGCGTACACCGGGCTTGTGACGGCGACTTTCGCGCTTACCGACGGCGTGAGACTCTACGGTGGTTTTTCTGGCGGGATGAGCACACTGACCGAGCGCCTGCCAGAGGTTCATCTCACCGTGCTCAGCGGCGATCTGGAGGGGGACGATCAGACCGATGCACGACATCTCATCACCAACACGGACTACATCAGCGGCACGAATGCCTATCACGTCGTCACCGCCATCGGGGTGGGTGATACCGCTGTGCTCGACGGTTTTTTTGTCACCGGTGGGCGAGCTTTAGGGGTTGCGCCGGACAGCTACGGCGGAGGGATGTGCAATCAAGACGCAAGTCCTGCAATTGCCAATGTGACGTTCATCGGCAACCGGGCTAATTTCGGTGGTGGGATGCGCAATGACAATGCGAGTCCTGTTTTGGATAACGTCACCTTCATCGCCAACAGAGCCAACTCTGGCGGCGGGATGGCCAATTACGATGACAGCAATCCCGTGATGTCCCACGTGACTTTTAGCGGCAACCAGGCGGCAGGCGGTGGTGGCGGGATGATGAATCGCGGCAGCGTCCCCAGGCTGTTCGACGTGGTTTTTGACGGCAATCAGGCAAGTTTTGGTGGAGGTATGGCCAACTGGGATGGTAGCCGTCCCTGGTTGACTAACGTCGTCATCCGCGACAATGTGGCGACTTCCGTCGGTGGTGGCGTCGAGAATTTCAACAGCATCCCCACGTTGATCAACGTGGTGCTCAGTGGCAATTATGCTGCACTCAACGGCGGCGGCATGGAAAACTATCAGAGCGCCCCGCAGCTCGTCAATGTTACCCTCAGTGGAAATGCGGCGGTGGGGAATGGAGGTGGCGTGTACAACGGAAACAATAGTGCACCCAGTATCCAGAACAGCATCTTGTGGGGTAACCAGGATGGTACAGGTTTAGGAACAGCGAGCGCGCAGATTGGGAACACGGTCGATAGTGTTCCGGTCATCAGTCACACGTTGGTGCAGGCTTCCGGTGGCAGCGCGGCGTGGGATACAAGTCTGGGTGTGGACGGCGGCGGCAACCTGGACGCCAACCCGCAGTTCATCGCGCCGGTGGACGCGGCAACGGCGCCGACGTCCGATGGAAATCTGCGGCTGACCTTCGGTTCTCCGGCGATGGATGCCGGAGATAACACCGCCGTGCTCAGCACTGTCGATCCCGACGGAAATGCCCGCGTCGTTGCTCCGGCAGTGGATATGGGGGCCTACGAGGTCGAGGGCATTTGCTTCGCGACCATCCATGCCGCCGATACCGTCCTGTTCGTTTATAATAGCACCACGGGTATCGCGGTGCAGCAAGCGGTGGATGCCGCGTCCGCCGGCCAGACGGTGAAGGTGGCGGGCCATTGTATCGGCGGGGATACGTCGCAGACGGTCTACATCAATAAGAGCCTGACGCTACGCGGTGGTTACACGCCCGACGACTGGACGCTGAGTACGCCGTTCACGCATCCTACCACATTGGATGCATCCGGAGAAGGGCGCGTTGTGTACATTGAAGGCCCGGCGACCGTGCTGTTGGAGAACCTGCGTCTTACCAACGGTGCTTTGGCAAGTAGCAACTCGCGCGGTGGCGCGGTCCGCGTCGATAGTGCGACGGTGACACTGTCCGGGTGCGAGGTCGTGAGTAACACGGCAACGTATGGCGCGGGTGTGGCTTTTACCGGCAGCAGTTCCGGGCGCATCGTCAATACGCTGCTGGCGGACAACCTCGCCGGCAGCGGTGCGGCGTTGTGGACGAACGCATCTGGAACGATTGATGTGGTGCATACGACGGTTGCTGCGCCAGCGTTGATCCCCGGCTCGGCAGTATACGCGACCGGCGGGACCACACGTCTCACCAACGTCATCGTCGCCAATCATGCAACCGGCATTGCTCAGGATGGAACAGCGGTGATGGAGGAGGATTACACGCTCTTCTCCGGCGTCACGACGCGGACGGAGGGGAACGTCAACACCGGAGCGCACTCCGTCACAGGAGATCCGCTCTTTGTATCGCCCGCCGGCGATGATTACCGTCTGACCGAGAACAGTGCCGCCATCGATGCCGGTGTCGATGCGGGCGTCTACGTTGATTTCCAAAGCGATCTGCGTCCGGTGGGCGCGGGATTCGACATTGGCTACGATGAGTTCACCAAGTCCGGTTATTTCACCGTCTATCTGCCGTTGGTGCTGCGGAACTGAGAGAGACGCGGTATATCGAATAAAACTCCCCCGCTTCATCGTGAAGCGGGGGAGTTTGCATAGTGGTCGCTAGGCGACGAGCTGCCCGTCGCGCAGTTGTAGGATCGTGTCCACATACTCATCGACCAGACTGTCGTGCGATGCCATGAGCACCGTGACCTTCTCCTCTTGCACGATACGGCCGAAAAGCCCCAGGATTTCGCGCGCCGTCTCGCTGTCCAATTCGCCGGTCGGCTCGTCGGCCAGGATGAGTTTGGGACTGTTCGCCAAGGCGCGGGCGATGGCGACGCGTTGCTGTTGCCCACCGGATAGCTCGTAGGGGCGGTGATCGCTCCACCTGGTGAGACCGACGAGGTCGAGGCAGTAGGCAGTGCGCTCGTGGCGCTTGCGCCCACCGATGCCCTTGATGCGCAGCATCAACTCGACGTTTTCGTAGGCAGAAAGGGTCGGCAGCAAGCCGAAGGATTGAAAGACGAAGCCCAATTCTTCGCGCCGCCAATGGGTGAGTTGCCGGTCGTTCAATGTCGTCAGATCGTTACCGAGCACCTCCACCG
>JBNGDO010000060.1:0-27101 GCA_049975385.1 Anaerolineae bacterium
GTAAGGCAATGGACTTTGAATCCATGTATCGCACGTTCGAGTCGTGCCGCCCCAGTCTATATTCAGGTTGAAGAATGATGCCGGTGTCTTATGCCGGCATCATTGCTTTCCCCGTCCTCTGTTGGTAGGTGAACACCAAGGTAATCCAGAATTTGAGGGTGTGAGAAAATCGTGGTAAGATGGTGGTGTTATGGCCATGCCGCTTTTGACCACCAAACTTTACGTCCCGCCGCCGCGCCCAGACCTTGTGGAGCGCCCGCGCCTGATCGAGCGCCTGAACGAGGGGGTGCTTCTAGGGCGCAAGCTAACGCTCGTCGTCGCTCCGGCCGGCTTCGGCAAGACGACGTTGCTCAGCAGGTGGGTTTCCGGGCTGGAACGTCCCGTTGCCTGGCTCTCATGCGACGAAAGTGACAGCGACCCGCGCCGCGCTACAGCTTACCTGGTGGCCGCATTGCGCACGCTCCCTGGCGCGCAGAATCTACCCTCGCCTATCGGGGAATCCTTCTTAGCCACCGTTTCTGCACAATTCGATGCTCGTGGCAGCACCCTTCTGATCGGCGAGATGATGAGCGGCCTCATCAACGAGATGGCGACGCTCCCTCCGTTTGCCCTGATCTTCGACGACTATCACCTGATCGACAACCCGTACACCCACGATGGCGCGGCCTTTTTGCTGGATCATTTACCGGCGTCGGTGCATCTGGTCATCGCCAGCCGGGCAGAGCCGTCGCTGCCCATCGCGCGCCTGCGCGCTCGCGGGCAGCTCACCGAGCTGAATGCTGATGATCTGCGCTTTACGCCAGAAGAAGCGGCGACGTTTCTCGGAAAGATCGCAGGCCTGGGACTCACCGCTGAAGACATCGCGCGTCTGGAAGCTCGCACGGAAGGCTGGATCGCCGGCTTACAAATGGCGTCCCTTGCATTGCAAGGGCAACTTGCTTTGGAAGGGCGGCCCATCTCGCAAAACGCATCATCGACTCAGGAAGCCACATCTGCCTTTGTTGCCGCCTTTGCTGGGGATGATCGCTACATCATGGACTATCTGGTCGAAGAGGTGCTCCAGCGGCAGCCAGAAGCCGTGCGCGCGTTCCTACTACAGACATCGATCCTGGAACGGCTGACGGCTTCGCTGTGTGATGCGGTAACGGTCCAGTCGGGCAGTCAGGCGATGTTGGAGGAGTTGGAACGCAACAACCTGTTTATTTTTCCATTGGATAACCGGCGACAGTGGTATCGTTACCATCACTTGTTTGCCGAATTGTTGCGCCATCACCTGCACCAGCAAGTGTCGTCGCCCGACCTGATAGCCTTGCACTGCCGGGCCGCCGCGTGGTATGAAGCCAACGATCTGGTCGCCGAGGCCATTGATCACGCGCTTAAGGCGCCGGACCTGCCACAGGCCGTGCGCCTGATCGAACAGAATGCGCTGGAAACGCTGCGGCGCAATGAGCTGGACACCCTGCTCAAGTGGTTAACCGCTTTGAATGAGGAGGTTTTGCGCTCCCGGCCGCTGCTGCTCATCATCCACGCCTGGGTCGCCATCGCCCGGGGCCAGTTTGACGAAGCCGAGGACTGGGCACGTGCCGCCGAGTCCGCCCTGGCAAAAGAGGGCTGGCAGCGGGCGTATCTCGACGCGCGGGGCTTCACGCGCCGGTGGATGCAGGGCAACGTAGACGCGGTCCATTCCACCGCAGTGCGGGGGCCTGAGCGCATCCTTTTGGCGCAGCGCGCGCTGGAGAACCTACCCGCCGCCGACGCGCTCCTGAGAAGCGTCATTTCGCTGAATCTGGGCGAGGTTTATGGCAATCAGGGTGAGGTGGCAGCAGCGCGACAGGCATTCCTCGATGCCATCGCCATCGGCCGGGAGGGCGGCAATATCATCTCCGTTCTGGCGGCGATGAGCGGCCTGGGCGGGCTGCATGTCCGGCTCGCTGATCTGCACAGCGCAGTAGAGGTATGCCGGGAGGCTGTCGAGTTGGGAATAGCGAAAGGTGATCCAGGCGGGCATCCTGTGCCGGCGATTGGCAACGCCCACCAGTTGCTCTCCAGGTGCTACTACGAGTGGAATGATCTGGATGCCGCGTTGTACCATGCGCTCCAGGCCGTCCAATGTTGCCGGCGCTGGGGGCATTTCATCAACCTCGCGGATGCCTATCTGACTCTGGCCCACGTGCAGCAGGTACGCGGCGACGTTCCCGGTGTGTGCGAAACGCTGGCCGCGGTTCAGCAAGTGCTTGAGAGTGCGACGGCGCGTGTCAGACAAACCCCTATGCCGCTGTTGGAAGGTGAGGTCGGTTGGATAACCAAGCTGATGGAAGCAACGCAAGCGCATCTGTCACTGTTACGGGGTGATACGGAGGCCGCCGTGCATTGGTTGAGCCGTTGGTTACAGGAGTACGACGTTCCCGAGGAGGATCTTTTCCCCTATAGGATGCGTCCCCGATTGCTCATCGCCCAACGCCGGTATGACGAAGCCTTGCCTATGTTGGAGCACGCGTGCGAACGGGCGCAGGACCGACGCAGAATTGCCGATGTCATCGCTATATCTACCTTACAGGCGCACGCTCTCCACGCTAGAGGTAGCTCGGTCCGGGCATTGGTTCCGCTTGAGCGCGCTCTACAACTGTCCGAGCCAGGCGGCTACATTCGCGTCTTCGTAGACGAAGGGGCGTCCATCGAGGCGTTGTTGCGCCAGATGCTCGCTTCAGCGTCGTGCCCAGTTGCCCTCGAGTTCGTGGCCCGGATTCTGGCAGCGTTCTGCAGGGAATCGGAACAGGCCGGTGCCGGTGAGTTGGTGGAGCCGTTGAGTGACCGCGAGATGGAGGTCTTGCGCCTCATCGCCGCAAACCTGTCCAACCAAGAGATTGCCGACACACTCGTGCTCTCGCTCAACACCATCAAGACTCACATTCGCCGTCTGTACGGCAAGCTGAGCGTCAGCAGCCGCCTCGAAGCTGTTGAGCGAGCCAGGGACCTGGCATTGCTGTAATCACAATTCACCCCCATACATTCACCCCGCCGGGCGACACGCGTCGCCCGGTTTTCTGTTACATTGAGGTAACTATGCAAGCAGGCATCTTAACCGCCGAGAACGCTGAGTTCGCAGAGAACAGACAAAAAAACTCCGCGCTCTCTGCGATCTCCGCGGTAAAATCTGGCTGCGGACGGCATGCACGCTGGGAACAAATTGAGACTAGGGGAGGGGTGATGCAAGAAGTTTACCTTTCGGCAAAACACGTACAAAAGCACTACGGCAAGACGATGGCGCTGCAAGACGCTTCGCTGGAACTGCGGCAGGGCGAGATTCTGGCCTTGCTCGGCCCCAACGGCGCGGGCAAGACGACGTTGATCAAAATCCTGGCGACGGTGCTCATGAAGGACGCCGGGCAGGTCGAAATCCTGGGCTACGATCTGGACCGGCACGTCGAGGAAATCCGCCACCTGTTCGGCTACGTCGGCCAGGACACGGAGCGCTCCGCCTACGCCCGCCTGACGGTCGCCGAGAACCTGCACTTTTTCGGCGCGCTGCGCGGCATGAGCAAGCAACAGATCGACCGGCAGATCGAAAAACTGGCGGCCTATTTCGACTTTGACACGAATCTCGACAGGCAGTTCACCCAGCTTTCCGGTGGGCAGAAGCAGACGGTAGTCATTATGCGCGGCCTGCTGCACAATCCGCCGCTGATCTACCTGGACGAACCGACCAAGGGTCTTGATCCGATTGTCGCCAAAAAGATACGTGCGTTTCTCAAACAGTTTGTCCAACAGGAACGTAAATCGCTCCTGCTCACCTCGCACGTGCTGTCGGAAGTGGACGAGCTGGCCGACCGCGTCGCGCTCATCCATCGCGGCAAAATTGCCATAGCGAGCACGCCCGACGATCTCAAGGCCGCCGTCGGCGCCGCCGAGTCCATCGAGATCGATAGAACGGCCCTGCCTCTGGCGACCCGGGCGCGCATCGAGGGGCTGGACACGGTGCTCTTCGCCCAAGAGCGCAACGATCACTGGATCGCTTTTGGCGTCGGCGATGCCATGCTCGGGGCCGAGGCGATCCTCCGCGTGCTGCGGGAGGACAACGTTCACGCCCGGTTTCGCCATCACACCGTGTCGTTGGAAGATGCTTTCGTCCACCACATCGGTGAGTTGAGTGAGAAATTCGATTCATAGGAGAAAACCCATGCAAACCGTTTCCGCGTTATCCGTGCCTTTTCAATCTGGCGTCCGCCCTGCCGTCGTCCAGACCCTGTCCCGGCCCACCTCTGCCTGGCGCATTATCCAGGCGACGGTGTTCAAAGAGTTGCGCGCGACGATGCGTTATATCCCCAACCTGATCGGGTCGCTGGTAAACCAGGCCGTCAGGGTGGTCTTTTTCCTGCTGTTGTCGTCGGCCGTATCCATTCAAGGGCTTGGCGTATCCGGCGAGCCGCTTGTCGGGCGCGACCTGTTCATCACATTCCAGAGTGCGTTGCTGCTGACCGTCTTTATCGGCGTGACGCTGTGGGGGCCAATTCGTACTGTGCGCAATGACCTGTACAACGGCACGCTTGAATTCCTGTACAGCAATCCCGGCTCGCGGTACGCCTACTACGTCGGCAGCGTGCTGGCGAAGGTCATCACCGAATCGGTGTTGTTTCTGCCGCTGTACGGTTTGCTGGCCCTCTACTCGCGGGCGAGTTTGCCCGATCTGCTGATGGTGCTGTTGACCTGCGCGGTGATTATGGTCGCGCTGACGGCGATGGGCGTCATGGTGGCGTTGCTGGCCCTGTTGTGGCGGCAGGTGGATTCGATTGCCCAGGTTCTGGGCATCATGTTCGAGATGATCGGCGGCGCGTACCTGCCCGTGGCGGCCTTTCCGGGGTTTATGCGTTACCTGGCCTATCCCCTGCCGCACACGTGGGGCTACGATCTCATCCGCTACTACAGTTTTGGCGGAAACTGGCAGACGCTGCTGCCGGTGTGGCAGGAGTGGGCGATTATTATCGCGTTTGCCATCGGGTTTACCCTGGTCTCGCGCCGCCTGCTGGGAAAGGCCGAGCAGCTCGCCAAGAAGAGCGGCTTGCACGTGATTTAGTCTGGTCAATTCCACAGAAGTAAGAACGGGGCGGATCATTCCGCCCCGTTTTGTATACAGACTTGTCAATGCGCTGTCAATCCTCCTCGCCGCTCACAAATTGCCCGAAGTAGTCGATACATACCTCACGCCACAGGCGCGCGTTTTCCAACTGTTGTCCCAGTCGTTCGTTGACGTGTTTGTGACGTTGAGGATCGATTTTGTCTTGGAGACCTTGCCACGTGCGGACCATCGCTTCCACAAAGGCGACGCCCTCATCGTAGCGGTGTTGGAGTTCTTCCCAAAGCGTGCGCCCGGACTGCATGCGATAGTCCCAGGGCACGTGGTGGAACCACAGCAGGTGCTTTTCGGGACAGGTTTCCAGGTTGTCGAACTGCTCGCGCAGGGGGCTGTGATACTGCGCGGTGGCCTGGCTGCCGGTGCTGCTGCGGTCGAAGCCGAGGCCTTCTGCGTCGGCTCGATGATAGTAGACGCAGTTCCAGTCCGGTCGCGGCGCGCTGTCGAAGCCTGGATCAGGCCCGTAGTGGTGGCCTTCCTGCATGATGTGATGCAGGCCGAGCGGCGTCATATAGTCGATGCAGGCCGGCCACGAACCGAGCATCATCGCTTTCAACGGCTCGACGACCTGCGGATCGTTCGACCAGGTGGCCCGAATCCACTCGTCGGCGATGTCCGCCTCGCTCAGTTCGTAATCCCAGGCCAGCCGCCCGTAGGCGTACCAATTGGCCTGCGAAAAGTGGTGGCCGCACCAGTTGCGATCCGAGCCGGTGTTGGCGACGGCGATGATGCACGAGGTATCATGCCCGAACACCGAGCCGTCCGTCACCTGCGCTACCGTCGAACCGGTGCCTTTGGCGTAGGTGTCCGCATCCAGAATTTCCTTCCACATTCCGCCCAGGTAGACCAGGTGAATGGACTGCCCCAGGTATTCTTGCGCGACTTGAAATTCGAGCGCCAGGGGCGTTTGCTCCAGCGCGCCGAAGAGGGGGTGGAACGGCTCGCGCGGCTGGAAGTCGATCGGGCCGTTCTTCGCTTGCACGAAGACGTTGGCGCGGAATGTGCCATCCAACGGGACGAACTCCTTGTAGGCGCACTTGGCCCGGTCGGCATCGACGGTGACGTCGTAGACGAAAGCCCGCCACAGCACCGTACCGCCGTGCGGAGCCAATGCCTCGGCGAGCATGTTCGCGCCGTCATCGTGGTTTGCGCCGTAATTCTGCGGTCCTGGCTGGCCCTCCGAATTCGCCTTGACCTGGAACCCGCCGAAGTCGGGGATCAGGTCGTAGATCTCGTCCGCCTTATCCCGCCACCACGCGGCGACGGCCGGGTCGCGCGGATCGCTCGTCGGCAGACCGCCAAGCTGCATCGGCGCGGAGAAAAAGGCCGATAGGTACACCCGGATGCCGTAGGGCCGGAAGACGTTCGCCAGCGCAGCCGTCTTGTGCAGGTATTCGGTGGTCAGGCTTTTAGCCTTGGCATTGACGTTGTTCAGACACACGCTGTTAATGCCGATGGACGCGCAGGCGCGGGCATAATCGTGGTAACGCGGATCGATCGCCTCCGGTAAGTCGTCCCACTGCCACAGCGATGTCCCGGCATAGCCGCGCTCGATAGAGCCGTTTAGGTTGTCCCAGTGCGTGAGGATGCGATGGCGAATCCGGGGCCGGCTGGCGATGTCGAGCGTGCCGATGTCCTGGTGCGTCTGGAGCAACCGCAGAAAGTGAAAGACGCCGGTCAGGACGGCTGTTTCGGCATTGCCCGAAATCACAGTCCAGGTGGCTGTACTTACCGGATGAGAGCGGATGAGGAACCCCTCCTCACCAATGGCGTCGCACTGTGCCTGGGATAGGGTCACACCCCCGGCCTCAAGCGCATCAGCCGTTCCCACCACCAACGCGTTGCCGTCCGGCGCCTTCGCTGAGAATGGCACGGCAGCGTCCAGCAGCGCCGGTAGTGCCCGTGTCAACTCGGTGCGTATGATTTCGGTGGTCGCGCTTTCTCCCAAGACGACCACGCTGCCAATCGCCCTACGATACTGCGCCAACCGTTCGGGGTTATCCACCTTGCGATAGCGCAACCACAACTCGTAGCCGTCTTCATTTGGGATGTTCATCGTCTGTTCTCCTAACCCGGATAAACCGGAGCCAAATAGGCTTTCGCCGCCCGTTTTCTTGCTCGCTGTGCAAGGATCTGTGAGGTTAGGCCCTAAACTGACTGCTGATGCATTGGGTGTTTCCGTGGATGCGGTCTCCGGCGTGCCTTCAGGCATTTCCGGTTGACGTCCGCACGCCGCGAGCAAGGCTGTATTCGCTGCCAGCAGGCCCGCCGCTTGTAGAAACTTCCGCCGCGAAAGGGACATACCTGAATCTACAACAGCGCCGTATCCAAAACCGCCTGCGTGGGCAGAATCCGAACGTCGTCGCGCTGCAACAGGCGTGCCAAGAGATTTTTCAGGTATGTACTGCGCAGTGGACCCCAACCCTCGCCGTCCAGGCTATGGGCTGTGTAGAGCAGCCACCCTTCTGGTTGGGCGAGCAACGCCTCCAAACAACGGTCCAGCATTGCTTCGGCGTCCTCCGAGGCAGGCGACGTCAGGCGTGTGGTGTGGCGCGTGGGCAACGGCATCGTCATCTCCCCAGAGATGCGGAACGCGCGCACGACCTGGGGCAGCCAGGCATCCAGTTCCGGCGTGGAGACATTGTACGGGAAATTGAACACTGTCCGGTGAGCGTCGAAGGCATCCAGAGAGTGCTGGAAAACTTCCAGACATCGCAGGATGTTTTCTTGCGCTTGCGCCAGGGGCATCTCGGCCAGGTTGCTGTGGTCGTAGCCATGCGGCTGGATGACGTGACCACGGGTCTGCAGGTCGTTCCACACTCCGAAGTCTCCGAAAGTCTGCGGATCGTTTTGGTGAAAGGTCACCACGATGTTGAATTCAGCGCGCAAGAAATACCGCTCGTAGATCTCCGCAATTTTACCTACCGAGCGGGTGAACCCATCATCCCAACTGATCGTGACGTAATGCATCGTTATCCGCTGTTCCAGACGAAGTTGTTCTCCGCATCGCGTAAACGGGGTGCAGCCACGTCCCTTGGCGAAAGCAGCGGCTCGTCAACCGGCCACGCGACACCGATGTCGGGATCGTTCCACAGGATGCCGCGTTCGTGAACCTGGGAATATTCGGCGGTGACCTGGTAGAGCAAATCCGTCATGTCGCTGACGACACAGAAGCCATGCGCGAAGCCCGGTGGCACGTAGAGCAGGCGGTGATTTGCCGCTGAGAGCGTCGCGCCCACCCATTGCCCGTACGTCGGCGAACCGCGCCGGATATCCACCGCTACATCGAAGATTTCACCCGCCATCACGCTCAAGAGCTTGCCCTGCGCCATCGGGTGCAACTGGTAGTGCAGCCCTCGCAGCACGCCATGTGCCGAGTGTGAGTGATTGTATTGCACAAACACATCGGGAATCCCCGCGTCGGCAAACGCCGACTGTTTGTAAGTTTCCAGAAAATAGCCACGATCATCGCCGAACACGCGTGGCTCAATGAGCATCACGTCAGGAATCGCCAATGGCGTAAATGTAAAGGGCATATCGTTCCCCCATAAGTGGAAATCTAAGGTCAAAAGTCCGATGTCTTAAATCCGTTGAGAAAATCTAGCCATTTTCTGCACCGTAGCCGCGCAGCTTCGCCGCCAGCGGGTACAGCGGATGCAGGGATTGTTCCCACAGGCCTACGCAGCGAATGACTTGGCCGCCAAAGCCGCGTTTGAAGCGATAGACACCCCATAATCCATCGCTGCGCTCGGTGAACTGCGCTTCGAGCGTTTCCTCATCGAAGTCGGGAATGCCCCATAGATCGTAGCTCGCGCAGCCACGCGCCTTTGCCCAGCGGATCGCCGCCCATTGGAGTGCATAAGGCGGCATCTTCTCGCGGTGCCGGTTCGACGATGCGCCATAGAGATACCAGGCCTTGGTCCCCAGCGCAAAGACGACCAACGCGGCGACGAGTTCGCGTTCGACCTCCGCCAGCAACAGGGCCGCCTGACCCGACAGTGTGTCGGGCGCTGGCAGAAATAGTTCGAACACTCGCTGGTAGTACGCCTCGCTGTGGATGCCGAATTCGTCGCGACTGCCGGTCTCTGTCATCAAGGCGTAGAACGCCGCTGCGTCGTCCATCGTCCCCTCGCGGACGGTCACACCCTTGCGTTTGGAGAGGCGGACGTTGTAGCGCGTCTTCGAGTGCATTTTCGCCAGGATGACGTCTTCCTCGGGCGCAATATCCACGACGATCGTGCGTGCTGGCTGGATGGCGCGTGTGACCGGTCGTAAGTTACACGCGCGCAGATGTGCTCGCGCTTCCGGTGTATCGAGCCTCTCCGGCTCGAGCCAGAGCGCCCAGGCCCGGTGACGATGCGCGGCAGCACGCAAGGCGTCGAAGGTGGCGGCAACCGCCTGTGCGTCATTCCAGTCGACCAATGGGCCACGGGGGATGTAAGCGATCGTCCCAAGCTTGAGCGGCAGCGACCGGTAGAGTACCAGCGCACCGCTGCCGGCGTTGGGGTTCGGCGTGACGATCTCCCAATCCCACCCGAAGGTGGCCTTGAGTTCTGCCCACCGGCTCGTCTGTAAGATCGTACCTGCCGGATGTTCAGCGACAAAGGCGTCCCAGTCTTTCGGTTTGATCATGCTTTCTCTCCGACCACGAGCAGACCACCGCCCACGCCATCTTCGAAAACGTCCTGCGTGTACGCGCGTCGCCAGCGCTGCCCCAACGTCCGCACGACCCAACGGCGGACGAGTTTCTGGTAACCGAGTTTGCGCAGGCGCGGCGACGCCAGCCAGCGGTAGTACGGCTTGCCGTGAAACAGCGCATCGTTCGGATGGATGCCATACGTCGCGTTGGCGCGGTCCCACAGCGCCTCTACCTCAGAAGGGATGTAGTACCGGGTATCGAGCAGGCGCATCCCGGCCAGCTCGAGCCGCTTCGCCCACTGTGTGGGTGTGAGGTAGCGATGATGTTCCAGGCGTTGATCGACAGCGGTGGCGTACGTCTCCGCTCCCGTGCGATCCCCTTTGGCATCCCGCTCGCGGTAGCCCGCCAGCAGACGGCGGAACGCATCGCTCGGCACGGTCGCGAGGAAGCGCCCGCCCGGTCGCAGCACGCGCGCCGCTTCGCGCAGCACTGGATCGAGATTGGGGATGTGTTCCAGCACGGAATTGCTGAAGACGGTGTTGAAGCTGGCATCGGGGTAGGGCATCGCGTCGCCGCGCGCCTGTTGGACGTGGCGGTACGCATCCGACGCCGGCGCTTTGCGCACCTGGCTCAACCACGGATCGAAACCGGCTTCGACCGGCGCTTCCCCCGCGAAAAGCACCTGCGCGATGAGACCGTCGCCACATCCCAGATCGAGTATGGGATGGGGGAACGTCTCCGCTGCCAGCACGCGCAGCTCAATCGCCCGCCACAGCGCCACCGGCGGCGCGAACCAGTATTGTTCGAGGGCTAAGGTTAGATAATCACGATTTGGATCGGGCATAAGTGCGACCTCCCACGGTTCATCTTTTGTAACACGAACGGCGGATTTTACAAATGGAAGTCTGGTTGCTGGTTACTCGTTGCTGGTTACTGGATGTTGCTTTCGCGATTCGCCGATTCTTTCATTCGCTGATTCGCTCATTCGCCCATTCATGGTACACTCCCGCTATGCACATCGGGATAGACTTGCGACTGCACGCTTACGCGCCGGGCGGGATTTCGCGGTACGCGCGGCATCTGGCGCAGGCGTTAGCGTCACAGCTTGCAGCAGAAACGCTGACGCTGGTGCAGCACCGGCGTGAGTCCGCACCCGTGGATTTACCGGGCGCGCGCGTCTACCGCGCGTGGACGCCGCCGCATCACCGTCTGGAGCGGTGGGCACTCGGCGCGGAGCTTCTCCCGCTGAACCTCGATCTGTTCCACAGCACCGACTTCATCCCCCCAGCCTGGGGGGCGCGACATACCGTCATCACGGTGCATGACCTCAACTTCCTCTACTACCCGCAGTACCTCACCGCCGATGCGCGCCGCTATTACAATGACCAGATCGAATGGGCCGTCGCTCGCGCCGACGCGATCCTGGCCGATTCGCACGCCACCCAGCGCGACCTGGAACGTTTGCTGCACGTCGATCCGGCCCGGGTCACGGTGACGCATCTCGCCGCCGAAGCGTATTTCCGCCCGCTGCCGCCGGAGGAAACCCAGGCCGTGCTGGCGCGTTATGGGCTGCAACCCGGCTATCTGCTCTTCGTGGGGACGTGGGAGCCGCGCAAGAACTTGCCGGGGTTGTTGGAGGCCCTGGCGCAGCTCCACGCGCGCGGCGAGAAGCGCGTCCTTGTGATCGCGGGGCGGCCCGGCTGGCTCTATGACGAAATCTTCGCGCGCGTGCAATCTCTTCATCTGGAGCCATGGGTGCGATTCATCGAGCAGGTTCCGGGCGTGAATCTGGTGGGTCTCTACAACGGTGCGCTGCTGCTGGCGATGCCGTCGTTCTACGAGGGGTTTGGGCTGCCGGCGTTGGAGGCGCTGCAATGCGGCACACCGGTCGTCGTCGCCGACCGGGCCAGTCTGCCGGAAGTTGTCGGTGAAGCCGGGCTGCTCATCGATCCCGACGATCCCACGACCATCACCGATGCCTGTTGGCGCATCGCGCAGGACGCGGCACTGCGCGCGCGGTTGCAGGCAGCGGGACGCGATCAGATGCAGGCATTTACGTGGGAAGAGACTGCGCGCAGGACGCTTGAAGTCTACAGGCGTGTCCTAAATCGTTAAAAAATCTCCGCGCCCTCTGCGTGCTCTGCGGTAAGATTTCCTTGAACTCACAATGTCTGGACGAAATTGTCCTCCGCTTTTCCGTTTTTGCTTTCTTCGAGGAGAGCGTTGAGTTCCCCGACGTGGTAGAGTGAGTGACTCAACAAAAACAGCGCCACACCTAATTTCGTCGCACCGGCCCACCCGAAGGTCTTGTTTTCGGCGCCGAAGTCCATCTCGGACAACCATTGTTCGGTTTTGACCTGCAATGCGTCGATGCCTGCCAGAATATCGCTTTGCGATGGCCAGTCTTCCTCTTGCACGGCCTCCCAGTTGCCGTCAAAGGGCTTTCCTGATGCGAGTAGCACAATGGATTCATCTTCGAGGTAGTATGTGGTGGCTTTCAAGATGTGAAACGCGATGCGCACCGGAATGATGATTCCCTTTCCGGTATGAAGCCAGGCGTCGTCATCGAAATCCTCGACGATACCAGCAAATGTTCGCCAGGTATGTACGTATTGCTTGATGACTTCGGTTTTCATTATGCTTCTCCTATCGCGGATTCCCGCAGCCGATTCGCGTCGCTCAACGGCGGTAGGCCGAAGAGCTTTTTGTACTCCCGATTGAAATGTGAGGCGTCGTTGTACCCCACGCGATAACCGGCGCTTGCCGCATCGAGGTCTTCGCCGAGCATCAGCCGGCGGACTTCCTGGAGGCGTATTTGCTTTTGATACTGCAACGGGCTCATCGCGGTGACGGCTTTGAAGTGGTGATGGAAGCTCGATACGCTCATACCAAGGTCCTGAGCGATGTCTTCAATCCGCAGCGGCTGGTCGAACTCCTTACGGAGATAGTCGATTGCCCTGGCAATCCGGTGGGCGTGACCGCCCTGGACCGCGATGTAGCAGAGCCGGTCGCCCTGCTCGCCCCGCAAGAGACGATAGACGATTTCCCGGGTGATCAAGGGCGCGAGGAAAGGCGCTTCGGCGGGGGCATCCAGGAGCCTGACGAGCCGTACAACGGCATCCAGCAAGCCGGCATTCAGTGGACTGACGTTGATGGCGCGTGCATTGGTATAGGTGCGCGGCGCGAGGTGCCCGGCTTCGACCATAACGGCGCTGACGAGGGTCGGATCGAGTTTTACCACGAGACTGAGATACGGCTGCTCCGGTGATGCTTCGATGACGTGGCTCACGACGGGCAACTCGGCTGTCGCAAGCAAGTAGTGCATAGGATCGTATTGATAGCGATCGTCGCCTAGAAAGACTTCCTTGCTGCCTTGGGCAATCACGCAAAAGGCAGGATCCGACACACTATGGGCCAACTCCGTGGGGGCAGAGGCGCGGTTGAGGCGCAGGCTTTTGAGCGGCTCCACTTTTCCGTCTTCGCGGACGGCCCGCGCGATACGCTCGACCAATTCAGCGCGGTTGGCCTGTTCCCGCTGCCCCTCGTGCTCTGCCGTTTGAAGGCCCATAGAATTCATGACAATTGCTTGACTCATTCTTGCCCCTCCTACGTTAAGGGGTACAGATTCGTATAATTTTGCAGTCCCCATTATATCATAGCCTTTTACATTCCTGTACATTTCTCGCCCAATTTTGCAGAATTGTACAATGATCTGCGAGAATTATTATACTGTACTGCGACCTAGCGTGCTATACTACATTTGAGATAGAGAGAGAAACTAGCACAGGAGGTATGAAATGAACACGGCTATCCCATTGATCCAATTGACCTTACGGGTTGAGCGCGAAGCGGAGGCGCAACGCCGCGCCTATCTGGTAGACAAAGTTGAGCGCGCAGAAGAACAACCGGTCCGCCTGCCCAAACGCGCCCCACGTTACAGACGCACGGTTAATCCACTTTACTGCCAACCACAGTGCCAGTGCGCATAATCGAAAGGAGAAAAACAATGCAAAAGCGTAAACTTGGCAACAGTAATCTCGAAGTTTCGGCCCTTGGGCTTGGCTGCATGCGGATGACTTTTGGGGATGCGCCCATCGGCACCCGGCAGGATATGATTGACTTCCTGCACGAAGCAGTGGATCGCGGCATCACCTTCTTCGATACGGCGGAGGTCTACGGGCCGTTCACCAACGAAGACCTGGTGGGCGAAGCGCTGGAGCCATTCGGCGGGAAAGTGGTCATCGCCACCAAGTTCGGCTTCAAACACGATGGTGACAAAGGGCCAAGCCCCGGAACCGGCCTGGACAGCCGCCCGGAGCAGATCAAGCGGGTGGCCGATGCGTCGCTCAAGCGGCTCCGCGTCGAGGCCATCGATTTGTTCTACCAGCACCGCGTCGACCCGAATGTGCCCATCGAGGACGTAGCCGGAACCGTCAAGGATTTGATTCAGGCCGGCAAGGTGAAGCACTTCGGGCTTTCGGAAGCGCCTGCGGACGTCATCCGCCGCGCCCACGCCGTCCAGCCCGTCACCGCCGTGCAAAGCGAGTATTCCATCTGGTGGAAGGCCATCGAAGAGAATGGCGTGCTGGCGACCTGCGAAGAACTTGGCATCGGCCTCGTGCCCTACAGCCCCCTGGGCCGGGGCTACCTGACCGGCAAGGTTGACGAGAACACGACCTTCGCCGATAACGACATCCGCAGCCACAATCCCCGCTTTACACCGGAGGCGATCCGCGCCAACCGGGCGGTGGTGGAACTGCTTGAGAAGATTGGGGGGCAGCACGACGCCACCCCGACCCAGATCGCGCTGGCCTGGCTGCTGGCGCAAAAGCCCTGGATCGTGCCCATTCCCGGCTCGCGGCGATTGGCGCATCTTGAAGACAACCTCGGTGCGCTCGATGTTGTGTTGACGGCAGACGATCTCGGCGAAATTGACGCGGCTATGTCACAGATCACGGTGGTCGGTCACCGGTATTAGGGCCTAACCGCGCAGATGCTTGCACAACGAGCAAGAAAACGCGCGTCGAGAGCCTATTTGGTTCCGGCTTGTCCGGGTTAGGAGAAAATTGATGCAAAACGAAAACCTGGAACAAGAAGTCATCAATCTTTCGAAAGAGAAATGGCACTGGATGGCAGAGCGCGAAGTAGACGCCCTTGACGCGCTCTTCCATGAAAAGGCTGTCTTTGTCCACATGGGCGGAGCCTGGGGCAAAGCACAAGAACTCGACATCATCAGAGGTGGAGGCATTCACTACAAGCAGGCGGATATCCATGAAGTGTCGGTGGCTATCATGGGCACAATGGCCATCTTGCTAAACCGAATTACGCTGTTAGCCGTTGTCGGCGGCAATGAGGTCACCAATCCCTTTATGGTCACAGAAGTGTATGTGCAGCAAGAGGGGAGCTGGAAGTTAGCCTCGCTCTCATTCACCCGGCTGCTGACCCCAGAGCAACCCCATTAACCACAGAAAGATAAGGGAGGAGATACGAGATGTCTGAACCAAAAGAAAAATCACGCGCGCAGCAACTCATGGGCGATTTCGCGCCCAAGTTGGCGGAGCTTACGGACGACGTGCTATACGGTGATGTATGGGCACGTACAGAACTGTCGCCGCGAGACCGCAGCCTGGTCACCGTCGCGGCGCTCATCGCCAACGGAAATACCGAGCAGCTTCCAAGCCACCTGAAACTGGCCAAGGCAAACGGCCTCTCGGAGACCGAGCTGGCCGAGGTCATGACCCACCTGGCCTTCTATACCGGGTGGCCGCGGGCCATATCCGCCATCCTGGTCGCGAAGGAAGTCTTCGAGAAGTAGCTCGCATCTTTGCGGTTCTCACTTTGCCGCGCTCTGTGGTCAACATCATATCTCTTGACAATCTGACGGCTGCAATACCTGGATTTAATGTTATACTGGTCTTGGATCGCTGTGCAGCGTACTGTGTATTCTGCGGACGGTACGTGAGAGGCGACGGGAGGTAGACTATTGTTCACTATATCGTGGGTAAGCCAGTTTTTGTATCGTGTCCATCGCTATCGCCGGTTGCTGTTGCTGGCACTCAGCGCTCTGATCTTGAGCGCGTGTGTGCCGGGATTGACTGTGCCTCCAGCACCGAGGACGGTGACATGGCCACTGCCGGCGGCGACGTCCACTCTCTGGCCGACACCGGCCTCGACACCGCTACCGACCCCGACTCCGCTGCCGACCGCGACTCCAACCGCGCTCCCCACCTTGGTCCCGACTCCGCCCCCGACCTCGACCCCACTGCCGACCGCAACGCCGCTGCCACCGACTCGATCGGGCACCGTCGTTGAGGGCGCGGTTGCCAAGCTGGAGTCTCTGTCGCTCGCTACGGTAGACAGCATTCTGCACGCCTACTTGCCGGCCCAAACCTGCCCGGTCTCGCAGTATCCCCTGGAAGTGTACCGCATCCAGTTCCGGACACGCGATCGCGAGGGGGCAGAGATTGTTGTCCAGGCTGATCTGCGCTTTCCCAAGGTAGAGAGCGAAACAGGATTTCCACTCTTCGTCTACGGCTCGGGTACCACCGGCATCGCCAACGAGTGCGCGACGCTGAATGAGTACATGGGCAGGCGGGCATGGGGCAACTACCGGGCGCACCTATCCGCCTATGCGACACAGGGCTACATCACGGCGATCGCCAACTGGCAAGGGTTTGACGATCCGGATCAGACGCACCCTTACTTCGTTGCCGAACTGGAGGGCTATGTGATGCTCGACTTGACCCGAGCGATCTATGACTTCTTCTCTGATCCGCCCTCGGAAGACATCCTGGCTCGGCCGGCGGACGCTGTCTTCTTCGGTGGATATTCGCAGGGAGGGCATGGCGCTTTCGCGGGCGACGCGATGGCCCCCCACTACGCGCCGGAACTCAACATCGTGGGGGTGGTCGGCCACGCCATCGCGCCCGACGTGGAGGGGTTGATGTTAGATAGCCCCCTCTATGCACCGTACATTGTGTACGCCTATCGCGCCTATTACGGCGAAGAAGTCATCAATCCGCACGATGTCTTTCAGGAGCGCTGGATGGCAACCTTTGAGCAGGACGTGACCAAGTGCATCGACCACGCCCTGGGTTACTACCCCAACACACACGAAGCGCAGTATACGCCACGGTTTCGCGACGCTCTGCAGAACGACCGGTTGGCGAAGGAGTTCCCGGCGTTCAAGGCGATGTTGGAACTCAACTATAGTGGGCGCACGGTGAACTCATCCACACCGGCCATCATCCTGCACGGTGATGCCGATCCGATCGTGCAATTGCGCACGGTGGAGCCTTTCGTCCGCCGGCTGTGCGAGGAGAACAAGAGCGTGACCTATCGTGTTTATCCCGGTGTCAATCACTTTACGATACGGCAAAACAGCCATCTGGATAGCCTCGCCTGGATGCAGGACATTATGGCCGGTAACGCGCCAGTATCAGACTGTGGGCTTTTCACTCAGCCATGAAAACGCAGCAGTTGTTCAAAATTCCAGTCTTCATCATCCTACTCGTCGTGGTCCATAGCGGGATCTCGGTGCTTTTCCCTGCTTCACTGCCGGCTGAGATCGTCCAATTTGACCGCTATCTTGATCAGGGCGTGGATGTGCTGTATCTTGGCGATAGCACGCTTTTACTGCCCTTCGGAGAGGTGACCACCGGGGAGATCCTGCAAGAGCTTCTGCCTGACCGGCGGGTCGGGCAGGTGGCACACCCCGCCTACGGCCTCGATTTGTACCACGACTACACTGCGTACGTGGATCGACATGGGAACTGGTCGACCACACTCGTGCTTCCGGTCAACCTTCGTTCGTTCTCCCCTGCATGGGACATGCGTCCGGCATTCCAGTTTGAGAAGGAAAGCAAGATACTCGCTCTGGGACTGCCCCGGGCGCGGCTTTTCCTCAGGCCATTGGAGGTGTTTGGCTTCTTCCGGCCATCGATTAGCCAGCGAGACTTTCTCGATACGCCGGTCTACGATGGCGACGTACGCGTCGGGCAAGTCAGGGATTTCGAGACGCTTACAGCTTACGAGATCCTGCATAAAGATGCCGAGAATGCCTACCGCGAGGTCAAGCTGGAAGATCAGGAAACCGCACAGGCCGTGCTCACCTACCACTACATGTTCAACCTTGAGCCGGATCATCGCAAGCTGGATTCGATGATCGCGGTGGCGGAGCTTGCTGCGAAACACGGCGTCAACGTCATCTTCTACATCACGCCCGTCAATGTGGAACAGGGCGAACGCTTCCTGGGGCGTGCGTTCAGCGAACGTTTTGCTGACAACATCCGGGTGGTGCAGTCTACACTCGATGCTGCCTCGCTGGACAACGTGACGTTGCTGAACCTAGCTTTCGATCTGCCGGCCTACGACTTCACCGACCTGGAGCACTTGACCGAGACAGGCAAAGAGTACGTTGCCGGGCAGATCGCGTTGGCGATCCAGGAAGAGAAAGAAGCGTCCGTATCCAGCACACCAGAGACAACACTCACTGCGACAGCGATTCCAACGTTGACTCCCGCGACGCCACTGCCCACGCGTGCGGCAGCCACTCCGACGGCAACGCCACTGGTCGAGCCATTGTCAACGCCAACAGCTACGCCGACGGCTGAAGCAACAGCCATGCCGATGGTCACCGGCGGCGATGTGACAGATGTGCGTTACATCGAGCGATTCCGGCCGTCAGGCCCTTATCCTGTGGACTTGTACCGTATCACGTTCGAGACGGTGGATGAGCTGGGCCAGATTGTTGAGACACACGCGGATTTGTACATCCCCTACGTTGAGACCGAGGAAGCTTTTCCTGTCCTGGGCCACGCCGCCGGTACGACCGGCGTCGGCAACGGATGCGCGCCGCTCGACGAACGGGCGACGGGACGCAGTTGGGGGAGTTATCACGCCCATTCACTCGCCTATGCCGCGCAAGGCTATATCGTTGTTTTTCCGAACTGGCTGCACTTCGAAGATCCGCAACGTATTCATCCCTACTTCGTGGCCGAACTGCAGGGGCATACGCTACTGGATGCGGTTCGTGCGGCCTACCGCTTCTGGGATCGCGATCAAGCGTTGGATACGCAGGCCGAGCCGGCTCAGACCGCCTTTATGATGGGCTACTCCAGTGGCGGGCATGCTATCTTCGCGGCCAAAGACCGTGCGCAGGCCTACGCGCCCGAGCTTCCAATCAAGGGTGCGCTCGGCTTTGGTGCTGTGACAAATCCCGGACTCTTGTTACAGGAAGATCCGATATTCGGTCCCTATCTCGTCTACGCCTATCGCGACTTCTATGGGGAAGATATTATTGACCCAGCCGAGGTCTATTTGCCGCCTTGGGTGGAAGACTTCGAGGGTGACGTGCTATCCACTTGTGTGGATGAGATTTTCTACTACTACTCGCACAGCGCGCGGCGCATGTACGTGCCCGAATTCCGCGAGGTGCTCTACGACGATCAACTGGCTGATGTCTACCCTGAGTTTGCCGAGAAGCTCAATGCGAACACCGCTGGACTGGGTGGGGGCACAGACATCCCGGTGCTGATTCTGCAGGGCACGGCCGATACCGTAATTACACCGCCCAGTCAACGGGCTTTTATGGATGAGCTGTGCGCGCTCGGGAACGCGGTGACCTGGATTGAGTACGAAGCCGCAACCCATGCCGATATCCGGTGGCGTAGCTATGCTGATGCCCTATCCTGGATGGGGAACACCGTTCAGGGAAGTGCTCCGCGCTCCGATTGTCCATTGTCGGAGTAAAACGATGATTGAGGTGGAAGCCCATGGCTTTTAATTCCCTTCCATTTTTGGCTTTTCTGACCCTCATTGTGGTAGCCTACTGGTTGCTGCCCCAGCGCTTCCGATGGGTGTTGCTGCTGATCGGCAGCTATGTATTCTGCGCTTCCTTTGCGCCACAGTTTGTGGTATGGCTTGCATTGTCCACTTTGATTGCCTACACCTTGGCGAGACTGATGAAGGCCACGCCCGATCCAGGTAAACGCAAAGTCCTGCTTGTGTTGGGTGTCGTCAGCAATGTGGGCTTGCACTTTGTCTTAAAGTACTTGGGCTTTGGTGTTGACACCTTGCGAACGCTATTCGGCTACGTGGGCCTTACTTTTCAGGTGACTGTGCCCACCCTGTTGTTGCCGGTGGGCATCTCGTTCTACACGCTCCAGGCGATCAGCTACCTGGTCGATGTGTATCGCGCCAAGATCGAACCGGAGACGCACGTGGGGCTTTTTGCGCTGTATATGGCCTTTTTCCCCAAGCTGGTCTCCGGGCCAATCGAGAGAGCTGCGCATTTGATCCCCCAATTCCGGCAGCCTCATACCCTTGACACATCACTGCTGTTCGGCGGGCTGCGACTTATGCTGTGGGGGATGTTCAAGAAGGTCGTTATCGCCGATCGCCTTGCCGTCTATGTCAATGCAGTTTACGGTGATCCGGGTGGTCACGCCGGTTGGACGATCGTGATCGCGGTCCTGTTCAGTGCCGCGCATATCTACATTGACTTCTCCGCCTACACGGATATCGCCATCGGCGTGGCTCGTCTATTCGATTTTGAGGTCATCCCGAACTTCGAGCAACCGTACCTGTCATCGTCGATCGCGGAATTCTGGCGGCGTTGGCACATCTCGTTCTCCAGTTGGCTGCGCGATTACATGTACATCCCTTTGGGTGGTAACCGCGTGTCTCCATGGCGCCGGGACCTGAACGTCCTCATCGTCTTCCTGGCCAGTGGGCTGTGGCACGGGGCAGCCTGGACTTTCGTGTTCTGGGGAGCCATGCATGGCGTCTATCTTATCCTGGAGAGACGAAGCAAGCCCATCTTTGATCGCATCGCGAGGGCTCTGCGCTTTGAAGACACGGCTGTGCGCAGGATTATGGGCACGGTGACGACGATGCTGTTGGTCAGTTTTGCCTGGATATTCTTCTATGCGCGCTCTCTCCCGGATGCCCTGCTGCTCATCCAGAATCTGGTCCGTTTTGGTAGTACAACAGATATTTATGCGCCGTGGGCCAGCCTGACGACCGCTACCGTTGCTGAGATGGTCCTGGCGTGGGGATTGCTTGGGTTGCTGGTTCTCGCTCACCTGGGCCGCGCTGTGCGGGTGCCTTGGGTCTCTCATATGGCCGGCAAGGCCGGTGTTCGCTGGGCAGTCTATCTGCTCTTGGGGTTGGCCGTTATGAACCTGGGTGTTGCGAATGAACTTCCCTTTCTCTACGCTGGATTTTAGAGTGTCGATATTGCCTCAAGCGGGCCAGTCCATTCATTTGCAAATCGGTTCTTTAGGTTCAAATAACTCATTCTTCTTTCTAATTTCTCACTTCTAATTTCCAATTGCAAATCGTGCCAACGGCGTATACTCCGCCCCCGAGGACTTGAGCACACTGCGGAAGAAGATGAGTTCTTCCACCGTTACGTCGCCCAGATGCCCTACCTCGACCTGCTGGAGCGTGTCTCCTACCGCCCGGGCATCCTCACGTGAGGCGCGTCTGCGGATGCGGCCCAGTGTCAAATGTGGAGAAAAGGGCCGGTTCTCAGGCTGAAAGCCGACGCTCGCCATCGCTTCGTTCACTGCGCGGTGCAGTAACGCCAACTGCCCGCTTAGTTCCTCCATTCCTACCCAGATCACCCGTGGGCGGTTGAGATTGGGGAACGCACCCGCTCCCTGCACGCTGAAGGTGAAAGGACACACGTTGCGTGCTACGACGTTCAGGGCTGCCTCGATAGGCGGTCGTCGCTCCGGAAGAATGTTGCCCAAGAAGAACAACGTCAGGTGGATGTTCTCCGGCTTGACCCACGATACGGCTCGTTCGGGACACGTGCGCCGTAGCGCACGCTGCACATCGCCAAGTTTGGCAACGACTTGGGGCGAAAGTGGGATAGCAATGAACGTACGCAGCGTCTCCGGTTGCACCATAAACCCTCCGTTAGTCTTTCGTCAGATAGTCTCGTAGTCTTGTAGTCGGATAGTCTGGCAGTCTGGTGGTTCGGTAGTTAGGTCATCGGGTGGTTAGCTACCCGGCCCTTGATGGAGTGTAATTTAAGTCTCAGTAGATCTAATTTTGCTCGGTCTGGATCGCCAGATCCAGACCAGAACGGGGATCTGGCGATCCCCTCGGAGCATTTTTGTGATCTACTGAGTCTGGTAACAATGCCGGCTCCGGCTGACCGCTGATAGCTGAAAGCTCTAACGCGCCACAAAATCGGGGATCGGCGCGGCGTAGAGCCGGTTGTCGGCGATCAGATACAAAACGTGCGGTGTCTCGCTGACAGCGAGGGCTTCCAACTGCTTCAGCGCCTCGTCTGAAAGCCGGAACTGGTGTTTGAAGTCGCCGCGCTTATCGAGGACAACGATGCGTTCCTGCTGCGGATCGCCCAGGTAGATCATGCCACTGTCGGTCTGGGATTCCACCGCCAACACCAGCGGGTGAACGTCGGGATCTGGCAAATTCTTTATCTTGAACGAGCGATCCTCCGTTCCCACAAAATAGGTATTGATGGTGCCATCGCCCATCAGCAGGTAGACGCGCCCATCGATCCCGATGTCCAAAACCTCGGAGAGGCGTGGCGCGAGTTCTGCGGCGAAGTATCCGCGCGCTGTATCGTAAATCCCATTAACCGGCTGATAGGTGAGGATTTGGTTTTGTTGGCGGTGAACCAGGTATAGCTTTTCCCCAAAAGCGTCCATGGCCGTGACCATCCCCGGTTCCAGTTCCCCTTGCAGGCCCTGCCGGGTGATGCTCCCTGGCCCTAGCGCCGGTTCGTAGATATAGATAACGCCTCCATCGCTGTAGATGAAGATCGCGCCGTCGGGGAAGTTGCCGCCCGGCTCCACCCAGGCGAAATCGACGAGGTGGTTGACGGTTTCGCCATAGAAGGTCTGACCGCGTTTGAGGATAGGCGTGGGGACATCGGTCAGCAGCGTAAGGCCATCTGCTTGCAGCGGCACCCCAATCACCTCATCGGCAGTTGGGTTGAGGATGTAGATCCACGAACCGGCCACGAGCAAGCGGCGTGGCGCGGGCGCAACCCCCAGGTCGAGGAACAAGTGTGCGTCGAGCACTGCCGCGATTTCTAGCGCATCGACGGCATTCTGTGCCTCTTCCTTCAGTTTGACTGCCTCAGGATTCTGCCGTTCTAGGGTGACGATGTGCGAACTCAACGCCAGCAGCGCCTTCCAATCCTCAGCGCTCTGGCTGCTGAAGGCCTTTTCCCGCAACGCGTGTGCCTCCACCAAATATTCCTCCACACGAGCGCGTCCACCGGATTCGAAGTACACGGTCATCGTCACGAAGAACGCTAACAACAGCAATCCCAGCGCCAATCCACCCATCACTGTCGGTTTTTCGGTTGGTGTGACCGGTTTTACGTTTTGTTTGGCCCCCTTCACCTTTCCGGGGAGTAACGAGCGTAGCGCAAGACGCAAACGTGCGCGTTGTGCCGTAGTCCGGCGGTCTCGACGTCGTTTGCGTAGCGTGAGGAAAAACGCTTTGAGCCATTTGCCTACAGGGGGCAGTTTCAATTTTGGCAGCGTCAAGCGTGGCGATGGGGTCGCAGGTTGCGCTTGGACGGCTTCTTCACGGAGGCGTTGGCGTTCGGGCCGCTTCTGCAAAGACGTCGGACGCGGGGGAGACTGCTGTTTCTTCTTGACCACAGGGGTCAGCGTCGCGGGCGCTGGCTGCGTGGCGGGAGCGGAGATGGGCGGCGCAAAGGTCTCTGCTGGGACAGCAGTGGATTCTTCGACAGGTGTTACCGGTGTTACTGCTGTATCGTGCTTGCGGAAAAGTCGCAGACCTCGATGAGGCTCGGGTTGCGGCGGGGGCGGAGTGACTGCTGATGTGTGCACCATCACAAAACTCCCCGACGCCTGGCCTTCGGCCATCGTCTTTGTGATGGCCTCACCAATCTCTTCGGGGCCAAAAGCGGCCAGCGCCCCTTTCCACCGCTCGCGGGGCTGCGACTCCACTGCCGGGGTCGTGCCAAACAGGAGCATCGCCTGATCTTCCAGCAGGGTGTACCCGATGTGGATGACTGGCGGCAACGAAGCCCCTAAGGGGGTGAGCAGCCGGTCGCGGTTTGGGAATAATTCCACGTGGCCATCGGGATGGTGGACGAACGCATATCCGGCCCCGACCTGACCGAGAAATAATTCGTTGTCAGCAAAGACTGCACACGTGATGCTGCCCGAACATTTCGAGCCGGGTGGGGCATCGGCGTTGACGTACACGAGATGGCGGTTCGCCTCGGCGAGCGCGCGGCGCAATCGCGCCACGATGCTGCCCGACGAGGTCCAGTAGGTGCTGGCAGTCAGGACGCGCAGCTCGCGGCTGCGGTGGGCGAGTTGCGGGATGAGGTCGACCAGAATGACCAACTGCTCTCCGATGCTTTCCGGCGTTCCCGGTGGCGCAGCGACGACCGCAGCCTCTGGGGTAGGGTGCCGGCTGCGTTGCCCCTCGTGGAAGCGCAAGGTTTCGCTGTAGCGTTGCATTATCTCTCACCCACCGTCAAGTTTACGGGGCAAGGGTAGATTTGTCAAGCGGGATGGAAGAGATTACAAAAGTCTCAGCAGACATTTGGTTGACAGAAAATCTCTTCGAACACCGTTAAGTGTACTAAAGATCCCGTCGTAAGACTTTTGTAATCTAGCGTAACTGCTCCTCAATCGCGCCGAAATCAGCACGGGTAGTCATATCGAGCGAAAGCGGCGTCACCGAGACCACGCGCGCGCCGTGCATTGCCCACACGTCGGAATCCGGCTCCGCCTGGTCTGGATTCGCGCGTATCGTGTAGCCCGGACGTCCCTTGCCGTTTGCGCGATCCGGCCCCAACGGCACGAAATATCGCTGGCGCGACAGGCGGGTGAGCCGCCAGGGCGTCTCCGGCGTGGCATTGTCCGGCACGTTGACGTTGAGCACGCTCACGTCGTAGGGTAGCGCGCGATCGAGCAGCCGCTGCGCGAAGAGCGCCGTGAAATGCTGCGTCGCGTTGTAGTCCTTTGCCTCGCCGCCTGTGAGATGCTCGTCGACCGTCATCTCCAGCGAGATGGCGAGCGCCGGCAACCCGAAGGCGGCGGCCTCCAGAGCCGCCCCCACCGTGCCGGAGATGCTGATCTCGGTGCTGACGTTTTCGCCGAAGTTGATGCCTGCGACGACGAGCGACGGCGTGCGCGGCGCGAACTCCATCATCGCGTGGACGACGCACAAAGCGGGTGTCGCATCGATGCCGTAGACCTGTACCGTTTGTCCGCCAATCTCGCGCTGGCACTCGCTCACGGCCCCGGTGACGTTCCGTGGCATCGAGCGCCCCGCCGCCGACCATTGGCGGTCCGGTGCAACGACCAGTATGTCCCCCAACGGCGCGACGGCTTCGGCTGCGGCCCACAGGCCCGCGGATTTCACACCGTCATCGTTTGTCACCAAAATAAGTGGTCTTCCCATTGTCGTCCTCTTTTCCCTAACCCGGATGAACCGGAACCAAAAGAGCCTGCACCCCCCGTTTTCTTGCTCATTGTGCAAGGATTTGCACGGTTAGGCTCTATCACCAGCGGGGATCTGGCGATCCCCTTAAAGCAAGAACGCGATAAGTTATGCCTCGAACGCTAGGTCCACCACGCGGCGCTCGGCCATCGCCCGGTCGGCGCCGAAGCCGATGAGGTGTCCGGCGACGGAATCTTCGAGCGGTGTGGTAGAGATCGACGACGGCTCGCCCCGGATCACGCGCAGGAAGTCGGCGACGAGGCGCATATCGCCGCCGCCGTGCCCGCCGAACGCGCCGTGCATGTCGCCACCGGTCGTGAGATCGACCATCTTTTCGGTGTATTCGTGGCCTGGCCGCGTGTCGATGTGGCGGATGACGAAGCGTTCATCCTCGAAAACACCTTGGATCTCGCCGCGCGTGCCGATGAGGTGTATCGCGCGCGATGGCCTTGACGTCCCTCCGATCATGTTATGTGTCGCCGTCGTCCCATCCGCAAATTCGATTGCGAGGGATTGGTGATCCACCACCTCCATGTCGCACTTCCACACGCAGCGCCCGTAGGGGTTGTCCGTCTTGAGCGAGTGTATCTTTTGCTCGATGGTAGGGTTGGCGATGTGTTCCAGGCTGTCCCATACATAGAAACTCCACCGGTCTGGATGGTCGATGTAGTGTTTGCGCGCCGAGTACAAGCAATCGGCCTCGATGGGGCAATCCGCCAGGCAACGGGTTCCTGCATTGGGAGGCGCGTTTTCGGGACGGAACTGGAAGTTGCTGCCGAAGCTGGCGACGCTGCGCGGGCGCATGCCGCTTTTCATCCACGCGATGAGGTCGAGATCGTGGCAGCACTTTGCCATCAACATCGACGAGTGGCTGATGCTGGGCTTCGCCCACTTACCGCGGATGAAGGCCACGGCCATGTGGTGGTAGGAGACGTGCTCGAGGGTCTGCACGCTGAAGACGTCGCCGATGACGCCATCGGCCACCTGCCGGCGAATTGCCGCGTAGAACGGTGTGTGGCGCAGCACGTGGCAGACGATGACCTTGCGCTGATAGTGCCTGGCCGCGCGCACGAGGTCCCACATCTCCGCCTCGAAGGTGGCGAACGGCTTTTCCAGGAGCATATCGTATCCTGCGGCCAACAGCGGCAGTGATGTGGGGACGTGTTGGTGATCCATCGTGCCGTTGATGACCACGTCGGCAAACTGCGGCCGGGCAGCGACGTCTTCGGCACTCTCGAAGCACTGCGCAGGCGACAACCCGTACAACTCGGCGACCATCGCGCGCCGCAACGGATTGAGATCCGCCACGCCAACGATGCGCAGTTCATCAGGATGTTGCTGCGCGTACGAAGCATAGAGCAGGGCGCGGTGTCCCGCTCCTACGATGATCGCCGTGAGCGGACGCGCGGTTGTTGTAGGTAAAGCCGGATTCATACGTTCATAATCTCCACGTCAGAAACTTTGCGAAGATTCAGGCGAACCAAAGGTTCGCACACCTTTACAAGGTCGAGTGTTGGAAACGAAATCGCCGCTGTTGGATTGCCAGCGGCGATTTTATCCGTTGAAACGGTCTTAATCAAGTAGGGCGGGTGGGATTCGAACCCACACGTCCGTAAGGACAGAGGATTTTAAGTCCACGGCGTCTGCCATTTCGCCACCGCCCCATACCTGAACAAAAACGGGCATCGCCATTTGATGCCCGCCGCTTCTGGTGTTGATTGGGTAAAGGCGACGGTCGGACTTGAACCGACGAATGGGGGTTTTGCAGACCCTTGCCTTACCACTTGGCTACGTCGCCAAGAAACAAGCGGGCTAAGGGATTCGAACCCTTGACCTTCTCCTTGGCAAGGAGACATTCTA
>JBNGDO010000061.1:0-26979 GCA_049975385.1 Anaerolineae bacterium
GGAATCTACATCGAATCGTCAATAGCGAAACCTTATACAGCCGCGGTTGTTAACAATACAGTCGGCACAGATATAGACGGCAATATAGCCATTGGCAATGGAATTCATGGGATTCGTCTGTATCGCTTTCAAAATGCTACCATACTCGACAATTTAGTCAGTGGTAACCTGGGGGGATCGGCTTTGTCGCTGACTGGTCGGGGAACTTCAGAAACGACAGCCGTTGTTCAAGGGAATTTTGTTGGAACAACCCGGGATGGTCTCACCGCACTACGCAACAAAGATGGGGGTATCTCTGTTACTGATGCAAATGTCCTCATTGGCGGGGCTGAACTCGGACAACGGAATCTTGTCAGTGGCAATGGTGGACAAGGCATTCATCTTGAAAGCTATCTTACCACACCTTTTACCGCTACAGTCGTTAACAATTATGTTGGAACAAACCTTTATGGATCAAGCATAATTACAAATCTCCACAATGGTATCTTCGCGCTAGGTTATGCCAATCTCTCAATTGTCAGTAACTTGTTCAGTGGCAATGGCGAAAATGGCATCAACCTTAATGGTAGATCAGTGATGAGCGCTACGCTATGTGACAATATCATTGGCGCAGATATTGCCGGGTCTACCGGTCTGGGTAATGGAGGAAACGGCATCTATGTCGAAAACGCCGATCTTTCCATTGGCGCAGGGCAATCCTGTCAAGGCAATCTAATCGGCGCCAACAAGGGATCCGGAATTGTCATTCATGGCAACGACAATCATTCTGTAATCATACAGGGGAACAAGATCGGCACCAATGCTGCTGGAACAGCCAGTCTTCCACAGAATGGAAATGGAATCTGGAGCGATGGCGTCAACTTACTATTAGGCGGCGATGAGCCTGAGGATGGCAATCTTATCAGCGGCAACAAACAAACAGGAGTCGTTATAACGGGAACTGTTTCAGTCACTGTCCAAAACAACAGAATTGGCACTGACATTGATGGAACTTCAGCGATTGGCAATGAGTGGGCCGGCATCGTGCTAAATCGCACGCGAAATGCCAGGATTTTCAACAATCAGGTCAGCGGCAACATGAATCAAGGCATTGTTCTGGAAACGGGTTCTTCAGAGAATCACATCTATGACAACAAGCTAGGTACTGATCCAACAGGTGAATGTGCGCTTGGTAATGGCTATGACGGGGTTGGGACTTGGGAAGGAGCCAGTTACAATCAAATCTACCACAATATCATCAGTGGAAACGGGAATGGGCTTGTTCTATGGGGTAATGGGACAAATCATAATCAAATCTATGAAAACCGCATTGGCACGGATTGGTCTGGTACTGAGCGTATTACGAATCGCGGTA
This sequence comes from Anaerolineae bacterium, assembly GCA_049975385.1. Taxonomy (GTDB): domain Bacteria; phylum Chloroflexota; class Anaerolineae; order B4-G1; family SLSP01; genus DSWT01. Next base: position 1,355 of record JBNGDO010000061.1, read on the forward strand.
CAGGTATCGTTATCGACCAAGGTTCCTATAACATAGTCAGAGATAATGTTATTAGTGGCAATGAGGGATTTGGAGTTGTTATTCATCATATAACTGCAACACACAATATCATCGTTGGGAACTACATTGGACTCAACATTTCAGCCACACAAGTTATTACGAACGGATATGCCGGCATAGGGGTATTTAATGGCGCAAGTTGGAATAGAATCGGAGGGTCTGCTCTTGCAGATCGCAATATCATTAGTGGTAATGGAGAACAAGGGATCAATTTAGGGGGATTTCACAACGAAGTCATAAACAACTATATTGGCACGGATATATCAGGCCAGATCTTGTTGGGCAATGGTGATGACGGCATCGCGCTACACGAATATGCGGAGAACCCGGGGGGGCAGAATACACTTCGTCACAACCTGGTTGCGGGTAGCCGATATAATGGAATCCATATACTATCTTCAGACAATATTGTCCAGGGTAACTATATCGGGGTTGATTTAGACGGACGGGAGCCATTGCCTAATGGTGCGAACGGCATTGCTATTTCCGGTAATCGGAACCTAATCGGGGGTACCACTGGGAGCGAAAGGAATCTGATCAGTGGCAATTTTGACCATGGAATCGGTATCTGGTCAGAAGATAAACCTTCCGAAAATGTAATCCGGGGTAACTACATTGGTGTCGATGCCTCTGGAACGTATGCAATCGGTAATCAGAATTGCGGCATTTATGTATCGGGGTACGCAAACCAAATTGGAGGCTCCACGCCAGGCACCGGAAATCTTATAAGCGGCAATGACGAGCATGGCATCGTCGTAGGAAATGGTTATACCAGTACGCATAATGTGATTCAAGGTAACTACATAGGAACTGACCATTCAGGTTCCAATCCTATTCCAAATGCTGATACAGGGATTGCCTTATGGGTCGGTGTCGCTTATAACATCGTCGGCGGCGATACACCTGATGCTGGAAATCTAGTTGCTTTCAACCATGATCTGGGGATTGCAAAATGGGAAGATGGCCTAGGCAACCAGATATCGAATAACACTATCCACGGCAATGACAGTGTGGGACTTAGAATCACGGTGAACACCTTGATTTCAGATAACGAAGTTTACGATAATGGTGTGAATCGGATTGAACTTCCCGCCGGCAAGATTCTTATCCCTGAACAACAGTGGGCCCCACAAGGCCGGACAGACACCTACTTTGTTCACTACACTTGCGACACATGCGAATTAGAGGTTCCGAGCGGCAGCACTTTGACATTGGAACCAGGCACGCGCCTCCGTATGGATTATAATCGCTTTATTAAAGTTGAAGGAACACTTAATGCGATAGGGGCCCCAAACCGCCCCGTCGTGCTGACTGGATACCGAGACTCGATTTGGCCAGGAGATTGGAACGGCATTGTATTTGCGCCAGGGAGTAGTGGTGTCATTGATTATGCAGATATCTATTATGCGAAAACCGGTATCTCAATACAGGGACAAGCCGCCGTGCGCAATACAACAATCGCGGCCAATCTCTATGATGGAATTGCAGTCCTTCAATCAGGATATGTCACCCTGCAAAACAACAGTTTTGTGAGCAACAAGCGCTACGACATCAACAATGCTACCGGGAGCACCATTAACGCTCAAGGTTCCTGGTGGGGACAGGTCACGGGGCCAAGTCCGCATCAGATTTACGGCAATGTCACTGTCACAGACTGGAGAGTGGTTGAGGGTGAAACGGAGACGTGGCGTCAGGCAGAAACTCTATATACCGGCAGCCACAATTTCTACATTTCTACTCGCAGAGACCTGGATTGGTATCGAACCTCAATCCAGGAGTACAATCGAACGTTGGAAATAGAACTAAAAAACCTTCCCGCCGATTATGATTTATATCTATTTGGTCCGTTGGGGACCAACGCCAGTTATACAGAAGATATCGCGCGCGTGATGCATATCGCCCGCGTGATGCATATTAACCAACTTGGAGAGACCGGCGGGCTGGATAGTATCGCGCGCGTCATGCATATAGGGCAGCTTGCCGACGATGGCGAGGGTCTCGACACAGGGCAACTGTTAGCGGCAAGTACCAACCCGGGCACAACACCAGAAAGTATCTCCTTCAACGTTGGGGATCAGATTGGCTGGTATTACATACTGGTCGTCGGCAACAATGGTGCGAAAAGACCTGACACTTCATATAATTTAGATATAAAAACAGTGTATTCCTATACAGCCATATCTGAGAACTACGTCGTTCCTGTGTTCCCACCTTTGACTTCTACATTTACCAATACAACTCTCATTATCACAAACCGCGAACGTTTAGAGGAACAATACGGAGAGACTGCCACAACCCAGTTGATGGATAAACTTACTGAGTTGGCTGTCGCTCCTGCCGTACAAGGGGTTGTGCTTGATTTGTCAACGTACAATCTGATAGCATCGCAGTACCTCTCATGGACTGAAAACATCACCAGCGTCTTCAAAGCCAATCTCGTAGCGGCTACGATTAAGAGCCTGTTGTACTCGATCCATACCAGCTATCCCAGCCTGCAAAACATCGTTGTCGTCGGTAGCGATGAGATTGTTCCATATTGGCGAGCGTACGATGAAGCACCCATCGCCAACGAAAGCATGTATGACTCTCTGACCAACAACGAAAGTCCTATCGGGGTTGCGTTGAAACAAGGATTTTTCTTAACTGATGACTTTTATGGCGATTACTTTCCCACAACGTGGCGCGGACGAGAACTATACTTGCCACACTATGCCGTGGGACGCTTGGTAGAGACTCCCGATGATATCATGCAGGTTATCGATAGCTATCTGGCGTCTCCCGAAACAGAAATCGGTGATGCCCTGATTACGGGATATGATTTCCTACTTGACCAAGCCCACGCGATGAGTCGAGAACTCTCTTCAATCTCCACTTATTCGCTAATCAATAACTACTGGTCAGCGGCAGATTTACGTAAAGAATGGTTCGACAACGATCCTGGATTCTGTGCGCTCAACGCACATTTCAGCCATTGGGAAGCCATCCCTGCCAATCTCGATGAAAGCGACCATTTGAAACCTTTCCAGATAACCGACAGCGCATTGGGATCACAAGCCGGCCTAATCTATTCGGTAGGTTGTCATGCTGGTTTAAACATCCCAGACACACAGTCAGTTTCTGGATATGCTCTGGATTTCTCTCAAGCTCTGGCGAGCAAAGGGAAAACCTTCATCGCGAACACTGGCTATGGTTATGGAGATTATGAGAAAGTAGGGTATTCAGAATTGTTGAGTATCCTGTTTTTGAAAAACCTCAAAAAAGGATTGTCGGTGGGGGCCGCACTTTCGGAGGCGAAAAGAGCCTACTATCACCAGACAGCGGCCCATTCCTTTAGCTCTTACGATGAGAAAGTGTTGAGCCAGGTCGTGCTCTACGGTTTACCAATGCAAAAGTTCAGTCTACCTCCTGGAATTTACAACTCAATAGCACTGGCAGATGACCCCTCTCCTTGTACTTTGGTAGCAGGAGCTGAATTCGCAGGCATGCAAACTCAGACTGCACGCTGTTTACCCTTTACATCAGGGATAACAACCGAGACACTCACCCTCTATCTTCTGCAGGGCAACGTTGAAGTAAATATGGGGCAACCTACACAACCACGGCTTGACCTCAACGTTTCTCTATCCGATACCCTCGCTCACGGCGTCATATTTGAAGGTGGATCATATTATACGTGGGAAGGATACGATCCTGTTGTGACCAGCGTAATCACCGATGGAGTCTCACCTGATTCTCAGGAGCCAGAATTTAACTTTCCTATGTGGGTTCCTTCGACGTGGGACATCATCAACAACATCCGTACACAAAAAGGCATGGATCAGAATCTTATCATTGTTCCGGCGCAATACTATGCAACGACACCCGTGACAGGCGTTGAACGAATCTTCGAGGATATCACCTACACTGTCTACTATTCAAATAAGAAAGACGGCCTACCGCCGAATATCTGGGCTGTCGACGCGCGCGTTCAGAATGATGCAACTGTTTTCGAAGTCGAGACAACCGATTTCTCAGGCATTGCGAGAGTCATCGTAGCCTATACTGACGGAACAGGTTACTGGAATACGCTGGATTTGGAGGAAATTGATCCTGTGAATAGTATATGGGGAGGTGTGTTACCAGAATCTAAAGACATCGAGTACTTTGTTCAAATCCTGGATGCAGCCGGGAATGTTTCAACTACAGATAATAAGGGACTGTATTTCCGCCCAATGGGACGACACAAGGTTTACTTACCCATAGTATTACGGTCCAGTGCTGTGATGATGCGAAAATGAGATATGATCGAGCGTGAATTTTACATCAATACGCAATTTGAGCGCTTTGCACGCTTGTTGGAGGATGTCACAAGCCGTTATCCCAAGCCTGATATTTTCCCATTGGGAAAGCGAGGTCATCTTACGCTTCAGGGCGCATATTCGGACTACAGTCACGGGCGCGTCGTCATCACTGGTGGATTGATCACTGAGGACGAAACCGGCAATATCATCAATGCACATCCCAATCTAAACGTCATCGTATTTCACGCCGTGGCGGTTCGAGAAACTCGTCTCAAAGTAACGGCACGCTGTGGATTTAAAAATGTGCTGGTGACACGTTTCGAAGAATTGCTGAACAGAATTCAAGAGGCATATCCCGAAGCCCAAATCGTACCTTTGGAACACAATGTTAAAGCCAGAGCTGTCTTGATGCCCTGGACGGTATTGCTTCTGCAACGTGGGCGTGAATTGGATCCCCAATACCCGGGTGCTCTAGCTTGGCACGCTGAATATTGTGGCTTTACAATGGAGGAAGCCGAGGAGTTATTAGCATTGTATGAATCCGGTCAACTCCCGCCGTCTGAAATTGAACTTCTGGAGCAGAATGCTATGAATGTTAATTCCTCACCTGACTACAAACGCCGCGCCCGCGAGAACCGCCAAGCGCACTTGATCGAAGAATTTGAGGCCGTCACCGCTCAGATAAGTCGCGAACTGAGTGATGGGAGTCGCAAGCGGCTGGAACGTCAACTCGCAGATTTGGAGCGCCAGATTACCGAGATTGACGTGCAACTACAAGGCGCGTCCACATCAGAGCCACTGCCCACGGCGAACCCGCTTGCCCCAGAGCCGCCCGTACTGGCGATGGCCCGCCGCGCCCTGACGATCCTGCAAACGCAGGCCGGGGCGTATGCGGCATCAGCAATTCCCGTACACCTGCAACTTGACCTGGAAGAAAAACGGAAGCAGGTTGAGGATCTCGAAGCTCGTTGGCGAGCGGGGAAATTATAGCCTAATGTCATCAAGCCGTCGTTGTGAAATCCTAAAAGAACATCTGACTCGGCTTTACGAAGACTACAATGCCGTAGTCGGTCAGATGGGGCGTGTCCTGGGCGCCTTGGATGAAACGCACCTTGAACGGCAAATGGCGGAACTGGAAGCCAAGATCGAAGTATGGGAGGAGAAAGTCCGTCTCTGTGAACTTGGTGCAGCTCAGGCAACGGCGCAACATCAGTACACAGATCCTGAATCCGACAGGCAAACAACAACACAACGTTGTCGCAAGATTCTTGAAGCCAACATCCCCAAAATTGACTTCACCGAGATTTTGGACACGCTGACCCAGATCACAAACCGGATACGGGCAGAGCAAGGAGGTGCAGCACTGTTTATGTTGCAAAACGCAAACTCAATGGGGGGACAATTGTGCGTCCAGCGCATGCAGCAGCTTCTAAACGAGCAGACGCGCGATTTCCGTCATATTGAAATTGGACAAGCTATGGGCGACCGGCTGGATTCCTGGACAGTTATGCGCAAGTTAGGCGAATATCTAAATTGTGCTCCCCCAAACGTTGCGGAGGTATCACCATTGCACCTTAAGGAATATGCGCGTACGCTTGGAGAGCGACTGGAAGGCGCCGTGCAATACGGGAGCGTCGTTCTGCTCGAGATTCGCACCTGGGATGATTTAGTGTTGCCCGACGTCTTCTTGCCCTGGTTCGTACACGAGTTTTGGGTGCCGTTGGTGCAGCGGTTGCCGTTTATCGTCCAGAAAAAGCCGCGGGTTACTGTGATCGGCGTCATTATGGCTCAGACACCGGTCCAAATGGAAGCGATCGATCCGGCGTTGCAATGTTGTAGTGACACCTTCGATCCGACAAAGATGCTGCCTTTACCACTTCGCTATTGGGAGGAGGCAGAAATTCGTGATTGGATTCTGGACTATTCGGGATTGGGCGACCCTGCTGTTGGGGTTGAGTTGGTACAGATTGAAACTATGGCTAAACGCATTTACACCTTCAGTAAAGGCGAGCCTACGCGGGTGCATCAGGCTTTGCTCGAGGCCATTGAAGGTTACTACAACACGCATTAGGAGGCATTATATGAGTTCGTCCACCGCAAAGCAGTATATTTTCCAATGCAATCTCAAAGAACAACCCAAAGATCAAAACGAGGATGTCCCCAATACACCCGAACCCTACATCGCTTCGCCGGAGCTGATCCGCGCCGTCAACCTGGCGATCTATCTGCGCCGGCCTCTTTTGCTGGAAGGCGAGGCCGGCTGCGGCAAGACGCGCCTGGCGCGCGCCGTGGCCTACGAGCTGCGCTTGCCCTTCTACCGTTGGGACGTGCGCTCGACCAGTAAAGCGCGGGAGGGACTGTATACCTACGACGCTATCCTGCGCTTGCACGATGTCCAGGTGAAACAGCAAGGCGGCGAAACAGGGACAAAACGCGATCCGGCCAATCCCAAGGATTATCGCCGGTTTGGACCGTTGGGGAAAGCCTTCCGCGTCGCAGATCGCCCGGCGCTGGTCTTGATTGACGAGATTGACAAGGCCGACCTCGACTTCCCCAACGACCTGCTCGCCGTGCTTGACGATCCCTGGAAATTCCAGATCCCGGAAACCGATGAACCTATTTCTATCAGCAATCCAGACTTGCGCCCCATTGTATTCATCACCAGCAACAAGGAAAAGGGCAACCTGCCCGCGCCCTTCCTGCGCCGCTGCATCTACTTCTTCCTGAAGTTCCCGGATGAGCAGTTGGAAGCCATCGTCAACGCGCACTATCGAGATAAAAAAGGCCCAGACGCCGGCTTGATCAAAGCTGCCGCCGCGAAATTCTTGGATGTGCGCCAGGATGCCGCGTTGTTCAAAAAGCCCGGCACCAGCGAATTTTTGGATTGGGTGGAAGCGTTGCGCGGGTTTGCGTTGCCGGGAGAGAAACCGCCCACCGTTTCACCCGAAACCCTGCCGCCCTACCCTAGCCTGTTGTTCAAACTCCGGGCCGATTGGCTGAAGTACACAGGAGCCTGATGGAAGCCTCCGAAGCTCGCCGGATTGTGCTGGCGCTCTTTGCCTACCGCCGTCGCGCAGGGTTGAACCTGGGCGTCGGTGAACTGCTGGCAGCGTTGGATGCCGTCGCCGGCGGATGGGGCATCGAGGCCGATGCGGACCTTCACGCCATGCTGGAACTGCTGTGGTGCAAGTCCACCGAGGAGATGCGGGAGTTGGGCGTGCAATGGGAAAACGTGCTGGCTTATCTGGCAACGCACAGAGACAGCCCCGCCTTGCCCGAGACGGGTCCAGATTCGCCGAAGGATTCAGAATCGCCCGCGCGCGCTGACCACCCGATGCTGCCCCAGGATATGCCGCCGTCCCACGCCGCCACGCCCGAATCCACGCCGGGATGGAATGTGCTGCCGGTGAAAGCGCCGTTCACGCCCGCGCACCTGGATGAAGCGCCGGACTTCCACAGCTACGGCCCGGTCTCAGCGCGCTTTATGACCTACACCTGGCGCTACCTCCGCCGCCCCTTGCCGGATGGCCCGGAGGACGTGCTGGACATTGCAGCGACGGTGGAACGCGCTGCCCGGCAGGGTTTCTTTATCGCGCCCGTTTACCGGCGCCGCGAGCGCAACCACGCGCACTTGCTGATGTTTCTCGACCAGGACGGCTCGATGATGCCGTTTCACCGCTTCAACCGGGATTTGACGACGACGGCGCAGCACGACAGCGCCCTGATGCGCACGGACGTCTTCTATTTCCACAATCTCATTGCCCAGAGCGTCTACGCCGACCCGCACCTGACGCAGCCCGTAGAACTGAATGGAATTCTGGCCGATTACACAGCCGATACGATGATCCTGATCGTGAGCGACGCCGGCGCGGCGCGCGGCTATCGCAACCCCCGGCGCATCCAGGAGACGGCGGTTTTCCTGGCCCGGCTCAAACAGGCCGTAGCGCACATCGCCTGGTTGAATCCCATGCCGCAGGCGCGTTGGGAGAACTCCTCCGCCGAAATGATCGCGCGCTTTGCGCCGATGTTCCAAATGGACCCCGAAGGCTTGAGCAGCGTGATTGACGTGCTCCGTGGGCAAATGATGGGGCAATCTTTGTGAGGCTTTATGACTGAGTCGTTTTTCCAGCCGGAAGAGATGCAGATCGCGCAACAGAAGGTCACGCGCTTTGTGGAACGCTACGAACCTGCTTACCGCCTGTTGCTCTACCACGCCGCCTTGCCCCTGGTGCTCACGCCCGAACTGTTGAACTATCTGCGCACCAAATTCTTGCAGGGGGAAGTCCCCTGGGTGGCGGAGGCCGATTTGCTGCTTTCGGACCTGTGCCAGCAGGTGGGTTATGAGCAATACGTGATGGATTCCGCCGTGCGCGCCTACCTCTTGCAGGAGATGAAGCAGGATGCGGCATTAAGGTCGGAGCAGATGGAGGCCGTTGCGCGATTGTTGATTCACTACGTGCGGCATCTCTCCAAAACCGATGCCTACCTGGACACACACGAACTCCAGGCACAGCAATGGGCGGCGATGGTGTATCTGGATGACCAAAACGGAATTGCTGTACAGCAGATGGCAGCGGCAATAAAGGAAAGTATTTCTGCCCAAGTTGCTGACAGCATTACTGGAATCGTCAATCAGGCCGAATTGTTACGTTTGACCCAGGTAATAAAGAGTACTGCAACAGCATTAGAGCAGTACCCTGAACTCATTAAGTATGCAGCAGATGTTACAGAACTGTTGTCAGATACAACCGGGGATATCGCACGTAAATTTGATGAAACTGGTAAGTTTCGGCATGAGCAAAATGTCGTCGGAATAAGCCTACCTTCATTGAATAGTATATTATCACACCGACAACTAGCACATGTACACGACAATCCTTTCGGAAACCTAATGCCAGTTACACGATCTGAAGACTTCTTCGACCGTGAGCAAGAACTAAAGCAAATTTTCGGCCTTATTCAACATGGCAGCAGCATATCTATTGTCGGAGAATCTGGCGTAGGTAAAACCTCTATTCTCAGAATGATCTGTGCGTTAGGACCTGAATATCTAAATTTGTCATCGGTAGTATTTATGCTAATTGACCTGCAACAGATCCGGAGTGATGAAGAATTCTATGTGGCTTTTTCAAACAATCTCGGTTTATCTTCTGTATTTCGAGGGTACAAACTGGCACAAGCTCTTGAAGATAACCACTATGTACTTTGTCTCGATGAGATCGAACAGCTGACAAAAGATGGTTTCACGGATGAAATCCCTGATCTCTTACGATCTTTAGCTATAAGCAGAAATTTGTTATTGGTTGTCACAAGTCGTATACCCTTACAGGATGTTTTCGAACCAGGAATCACTTCTCCATTGTTCAATATTTTCCAGACTTTGGAAGTCGACAATTTCGAACCAGCGATCGCAGAAGATTTTCTCAGACAGCGATTGCGACACGCGGGCATCCAGTTCACCCCTGGAGAAATCTTAAGTCTGGTGGAAACTACAGGTGGGAAACCAAGGCAATTACAGCAAGCAGCATATTCTCTTTATGAGGAAAAGCGATCTATCGAAACTGAAGTAGCAGCATTGCGTGAAACTCTTGAGCCTAACATTAGCCCTTTTATTAACCGATATGAAGAGATACGCTGGATTATAGGGGCCTATGCACCACCGTATATACTTATAAACGCTCCAGCCGGTTATGGGAAAACTGCTTTATTACGAGAACTACAAAGACACTTCACGGAGCATAATTGGCAATGCGCCTATATTTCTTGCCGTATGGGTTGGGATTTAAAAGCATTTACGCTAGAACTAGCAAATCAGATAGGAATTGAACTCCGAATTACTGGTAATGAGTCTTCTTCCCAAATAGGATACCAGTTAGGCAATGCAATAGCAGCACGACTTGTTGATCGCAATGAAGGTTTTGCCTTACTCGTTGACGATATAGACCTTGATATCTCAACGCAAATAACAGAAGTGTTTCTTAACGAATTTCTTCCTGCCTTCGTGGATACTCTACGATTGACGAAAGTAGGTTTCCGTCTTATTTTGGCAAGTCGCTCCATTCATATTAAAAGTACTAAGATTCCGCTTACCATTGTTAATTTGACACCATTTGGTTATAAGATAGTGGAAGAATTGATAAGGCTGACTGCCCCCAATTATGATGAGGCAGCATTGCGATTGCTAAGCGCGCACATTGTATACTTTACTGCCGGTCATCCTGGCTGTATATCTAGCGTTTTGGAGCGTTACGATTTACAACGTTTTCTTCCTGAGTTTCTTCAAAGCTCTAGTGATGAGATATGGGAAGCTATAGTGTTGCCTGTAGTTAATGACATTCGACATAAAGTGCCTACAGAAATCTTGTCATTGCTAGACACTCTGAGTATCTATCGTCGCTTCAATTTTAACATCTTGCGCAAACTAGTGGAGAAACATATTTTAATGCAGCAAGGAGATGTTCGTCGTATTGAGGACCTCCTAACGGCGAATTTTCTGGCAACTCGGAAGCAGGGTCTTCTTCTTATTTCCGATATTTACCGCCGTCTGTTAGTCTTAAGATTACAGAAGGCAAACCCTGATCAGTTCTCCAATTTTTGTAAATTGGCTCAGGATATATATTCATCATCCATACAGGATAGTGTAAGGCATACTGAGATACTGGCGATTGAGGTTCTTTACCAATTTCTCCAGCAAACTGCTCCTTTAATTCAAGAGCTATATGATCGCAGAAAAATACGCCAGACGTTCTTTGCCCAGAAAGTACCTGAAGTTTTAGGTTTACTGACGGATAGACCTGACACACGAGAGCGGCTGATGGATATGATCGATTATTTAAAGGAGGACCAGGAACTTCAATTCATTATCAACTATCATCTTCGTGAAAATGAGTTTGTGGGCGAACCATTTGACAAGCTTATCTCAGCAATAGAAGCCTTTTCTATGGCTTACAAATAAAACCTACTTACAGGAGACATTGTGGCAAATTTATTACTACCCGACTACAAACGCCGCGCCCTCGAAACCCGCCAGGCGCAACTCATCGAAGAATACGACGCCATTATGGCCCAACTGAACCAAACCTTGAGCGCAGCAGACGAACTCAAGCTCAAACGCCAGGCGCAGGCCCGCGAAGCCGAAATCGCCGAGATTGACGCGCAACTGGAAGGCCGCGCGCCCCAACCTTCGCCCGCGCCGCAGCCGCGCAAGCGCACGTCCGGCATCCCCACGGAGCTATCGCTGCCGCTCAAAAACACGCTCTTGCAGTGTATGGAATTCGCCAACAACCAGGCATTGCAGGCCGTGCTCGCCCACGAGATGCTGACGCCGTGGCGCTATAGCGTGGCGATGACGAATATGCCCAAGTCCCAGGTGGATATGGTCATCAGCCAACTAGCCGATCAGTATCGCTCCGATGGACAAAACGCGCTGGTCACCTTCTTGCAAGTGCTGGCCGAGAACTACAACGAAGTCACCCAACTGCACAGGGATTTGCTAGATTTAGCGGAGCAGTTATCCGCGTACAAATAAGATGGGCAGAAGCGCCGGATTGTGATCCGGCCCAAGCGTGAAGCGTCAATGTTGTGCTGAAGGAGGCCGACGAATGCCGGACACATTACCTGATTATAAGCGCAGTGCCTTACAAAATCGTCTGAACAATCTGATTGAGGAGTACGAAGCGGCTAATAATCAGTTGAGCCGCACGTTGTCGGATGTGGATCGTCTTCGTCTCCGCATACAAGGCGCGCATCTCGATAAGCAAATTCAGGAAATCCGGCAAGAGTTAGCGCCATTTGTCGAACAAGGCGTTGTGTCACAAGATCCTCACATTCGACAATTACAGGACGAGATGGAGAACCTCAAACGCCTACTCCAGCAAATGTCCGAGAAGATAGAAGGAAATGCAGCGCCGGACAAACAGCCTTTCTCTGTGCTTCGCGTGCAACTTCTACATCGTGAGGCGTCGAAGATGGAAATTCGCGGCCTCAAAGTTCCCGGCGGCGGCGAGCCAAGGACCGAAGTGGAATTGCCCTTCTCGTTTGACGAATTGAAGGCCGTTCTCAAGGCATTGGATGTAGGCGCTTTTGCGCCGGAGCGTTTCAAGGCGGAATATGTCCAGGCATTGGAAAGCCTGGGATTGCTTCACGATAACCGTCTCCACGCGGAGTTCCACAAAATCGTCGGGCAGAAGCTATATCGCGCACTTTTCGCCGGGCCGATGCAGACCGAGTTATCGCGGGCGCGGGATAAGCCCCCTGTAGCCTGCCAGTTGTGTTTCGATCCCGAAGATACGCTTCTGGCGCAATTCCCCTGGGAAGTGTTACACGATGGGAGTACCCACCCGCTCCTCACAAAAAACGGTCTGGAATTGACGCGCTATATCACGTTTGGCGAGAAACCCACACCGTTCAAAGTTACACCGCCTTTGAAAGTTCTTTTCGTGACGCCGCGCCCCGACAATGAAGACCGGCTGCCGGACGCTAACGAAGTCCAGGCTATCACCAAAGCATTGGAACCGTTGCAACAAACAGGAAAACTGGACTGGGAATACTTGAATCCGCCCACGTGGGACGCTCTGGAAAGCACGCTCAACCAGCAGGTTTTTCATATCGTGCATTTTGATGGGCATGGGACATTTGCGCGCCGGTGCCCTGTGTGTGACAAAGCGCATTATCCCAATACGACCCAGTGTGTAGCCTGTGAAGGGGATATGAGCGACAATCCACCCAAAGGGTATTTGCACTTTGAAGACGACGCCAAACACAGCGACCCGGTGAGCGTGGATGATCTCACGACGCTGTTCCATAATGCCGACACGCGCCTCGTCGTCTTGTCTGCGTGTGGTTCGGCAGTTACACAAGGGACCAGTGTGTTTAACGGTGTAGCGCCGGGACTGATTCAGGCCGGTGTCCCCGCCGTTTTGGGAATGCAGGGCTCACCGCCGGTCAAGGCGATGGTGAAGTTTTTCGAGCGCGTCTACAGTATGCTGGCCGAGGCCAAACGTTTGCCCGATGCCGTGAATAGCGGGCGACGCGCGATTTCCCGCGACAAACCGCCGGCCTGGTTTATGCCGGTGGTTTACTTGCGCAGTTCAGATGATACATACGGTCAACTATTCACTCAATAGCTGAAAGGAGTTTGCAATGGCTAAAGAAATCACCTTCCAGGACCTCATTGAGAAAGTAAAAAGCGACCTGTTTTCACCTTACGCGGGAACGGCAGCCCACGGCAAAGCCGCTTATCCGGTTTTCTTTGTGGATAAAGTCGAGTTGGAAATTGCCGTGGAACTTACCTACGAGGCCGAAACGGGTCTAAAGATATCCATTCCGCAAGTCTTCGAAGGCTCAGCCACCGGTGGACAGGGAAAGGCCAAAACGCACACGATGAAGATCGCCTTGTCCCCAATTCTGAGCCGTGAAGAGTTGTACGCCTTGCTGGAAAAAGACGAACGCTTGATGAAGGGTATTCGCGACGCCAGTTTGATGGCCTTCCGCAAAGGCACGGAGTTGGCTGGGGAAGAAGAATGATTGTATTCTGATCCCAGTCAAAGAAAAACGACCTGTTGCAAGATTAAAATCAAGGCAATCCCCCCTTGAAATTCAAGGTATGAATATGGTATAATAGATATACACCTGGATAACACATCATCATCCAGGCACAAAGGTCCGGGGCTACGGCTCCAAACCGCAGGAACCTCCAAGCCTGCGGCGCTCTGACCGGGTAACACCGCACAGAGAACAAAAGGGGAGGACACGGGATTGCTCCCGTGTCCTCCCCTTTTTCGTTTTCTTGGACAGGATTGACAGGATGAACAGGATAAAAGATGCGCTATTCTGAGAATCCTGTCGCAACATACACATTCATATACAGGAGGATTCACACAATGTCATATTTGATCTTGGCCTTACATAGCCTGGCCCTCGTCCTGGCCCCCGGCGCACTGCGCTGGGTCTTAGCCCCGATGTGGGGCGCGGCAGCGGCGCTGGCCTACTTCAAGCCCGACGACCGCGCGGCGACCACGAACTACATCTATTTCTTCCTTGCGGGCAACGCCGGCCTGCTCTTTGCCTACCGCATCGCCGCGTTGCTCATCAGCGGCACACCTTCGACCCGACCGACGACCTAGACGGCTTGAGCGCCTTACAGGTCGCTTTGATGGCAGTTGGTGTGGACCGGCAGATCGCGCGTTACGCGCAAAGCTTTTTTGGCAATGGCGCGCGCATCGAGGGCATCCTCACTGTGCCGGGCGCAAATGATGACCAGGTCGATCTCATCGAGAGTAAATGGAAAGCTACTTTCCGTGGGGTGGGGCAGTGGTTCAAGACACTCATCTTCGGCGCGGCGGACGTGAAATACCAGCCGTTGAGCTACCCGCCCGAAGACCTGGCGCTGGAGATCCTCTCGGCGGAAATGCGCCGCTCGATCTGTGCCGCCTTCGGTGTGCCGCCGATCCTGGCTGGTGCGTGGGAGGCTAGCAACTATGCCGCGGCCAAAGAGCAGCGCCAGAGCTTCTACACTGAGACGATCCTGCCGGAACTGGACTTTATCGAAGATGAACTCAATCGCCAGTTCGTCCATCGCTTCTACCCAGAGGCTATCATCGCTTTCGATGTGAGCGGGATCAATGCCCTGCGCGAGGATGAGTTGACGCGCAACCAGGCGCTCACCACGGCAGTCGGCGGCGGCTGGATGACGATCAACGAAGCACGCGCGCGTGTGGGTTTGCCGGATGTGGATGGCGGCGATGTGTTGTTGCCTGCGCCGGGTACGGCACCTATCGCGGCGAATGGCGCGCTGGAGGTCGCGCCGGAGGCTGGCTTTTTTTGGGACGAAAGCAACCCTTACCCGTGATGAACAACGCCTGGCGCGCCGTCTGCTTGGCGTGTGGCGTGCCGGATTGCGGCAAGCTTTAGCACTTTTACAAGCGGATAGTACGACCATCCCGGAAACCTTCTGGGATGAGCTGCGCGCGCAGCAGCAAGCGGCGTTAGCGCCGTGGTTGGAACATTTGGTGCAATATGGCCTGGAGAGTGGGCGCGTGCAGGTGGGTATGCCAGTTGGCGCGGGAAAGGCGGTGCCAGAGATTGGTATACAGGTGGATTGGAACCTGGTCGATCAGAATGCGTTGGCCTGGGCGCAAGCCTACACCTACGACCTGGTCGGTGGCATCACCCAGACCACACGCGAGAAACTACAATCAGCCATCGGCGATTGGCTACGAGCCGGGGAAGCTTTCCCGCAATTGCGCGAGCGGGTGGAGGCGATCTTCGATGATCCCAAACGTGCTGAATTGATCGCCGTCACCGAAACCACGCGGGCAGTCGCCGAAGGCAATACGCAGGCCTGGCAAGCTGCCGGAGTATGGGGGCGCGAGTGGCGCACCGCGCGCGATGAACTGGTCTGCCCCGTCTGCGGTCCGTTGCACCGGCAACGCGCGATGATCGGGCAGGCGTTTCCGGGAAATATCACCAACCCGCCCGCGCATCCTAATTGTCGCTGTGTCATCGTGCCCGTAGTCGAGCCGGAGCGTAGTCCTGCTCCAGGCATAGATCAGGAATGACGCATCATAGCCGGACGTGAGCGTACATTAGAGTAAGCATAACACAATGAGCGATACTTTTACACTTGAGATCAAAGGCTTGGCCGAACTGATTGCCCGCCTGGAAGCCTTGGGTCGCGACGTAGAAGCGGAAATGGAACCCGTCGTCACGCGCGCGTTAGACTATCTGTGGCAAGAACTGCCGCCCTATCCGCCCAAGCCACATCCGGGGGTCGCATCGCGCTATTGGACGCCACGGCAACGCGCGTGGTTCTTCGCTGCGTTGCGCGCCGGGCAGGTAGAAACGCCCTACAAGCGCCGTCTCTCTGCCGGTCTGGGCGGCTCGTTCGCCACCGAGGTGCGCAGCCAGGCCGGGGCGCTGATCGGGTTGATGGGGCCGAGCGTGCCTTATGCGCAATACGTGATTGGCGCAGGCAAGCAGGCACCCTTGCACGCGGGGCGTTGGTGGATTTTCGAGGAAGAAGTGCAAAAGAATCTACCCAATGCGATAGCCATCATTGAGGAAGGCGTGCAACAATTAATTCGAAACTTTTAACTTTCAACTTTCGACTTTTCGGGGGAGGTGACTATGCCCTATCTGATTATCGAGCAAAACGACGAATATTGTGTGTACAAAGAGGATGCCGGTGGTAATCCAGCCGGTGAGACGTTGGGTTGCCACCCGACTGAGGACGCGGCCGAAGCACAACGTCGCGCGCTGTATGCTAACGAGGACGAGAGCGCCTATAAAGCGATTTTGACCCCTGGCGGCGATATCGGCGGCTATGGCGTCGTCTTTACCGGCCCGCAGGAAAAGGACCTGCAAGGCGATTACTTCGTGCCAGAGACCAATCTCTGGCTGGAGCAATACCCACTCGTGCCGGTGCTCTATCAGCACGGGCAGGACCGGGCGATAGGCAAGCGCGTGATCGGGACGGCGCGCCCTTTGCGCGATGAAAAGGGCGTGTGGTATGAGGCGCAATTGCAGCAGCGCGACGAATACGAAACGCTGATCCTGGAATTGGTCAAGGCGGGTGCGCTGGGCTACTCCACGGGGAGTTTGCCACACCTGGTCGAGCGCGCGCCCGATGGCAAACTGTTGTCGTGGCCCGTGGCGGAAATTACGCTTACACCGACGCCCGCCGCTGGGCCGTATCTCACCAGCGTGAGCGCGATGCGCAGCGTCTATAAAAGCGCTGGTATCGAAAATCAAAACATTCAGGAAGAAACAGGAGGGAAAAAGATGGAAGACAATATGGTGACGGCTGAGACCGTCCAGGAGATGATTGGCGACGCGATCGAGTCGTTGCCGCAAGCGCCCGACGAGGCGCAGATCAAGGGCTTGATCGACGAGGTCATCGAGCCTTATCTCACGCCGGAATCGAAGGCTGGTGCTCCGGCGCAAGCGACCGAAGAAAAGAAAGCTGCCGCGCTGAAGGCCTTCGGAATTTACTTGCATAGCGGTTCGACCAAGGCGATGGAGGAAGGAACCGCTGCCGAGGGCGGCTATCTCGTGCCCGAGCAGTATTATGCCGAACTCGTGCGTGGGCTGAAAGATGCCAGTGTCGTGCGCCGGGCGGGCGCGCGTGTGGTGCAGATGACCTCGGACACGATGGAAGTGCCCACTCTCACCCACGCGGTTGCCGCTGTGCTGACCGATGAGGAAGCCGCCTACGATGATGAAGACCCCACCATTGGGCACGTGACCTTCTCGCCCTACAAATTTACGCGCCTGACCAAGGTTTCTGAAGAGCTGGCCGCCGACGCCGCGTTCGACATCTGGGGCGGTGTGTTGGCACCGGATTTCGAGCAGGCTTTTGCCGCTGCCGAGAACAGTTACTTCACCACCGGCACCGGGTCCAGCCAGCCGCAGGGCGTAGTCACAGGGGCGGGTACCGGCGTTACGACAGCGCTTGCCGATGCCATCACCGCCGATGAAGTCATCGATCTCTACCACAGTCTGGGCTACCTCTATCGCGCCAACGCCGTGTGGATGATGAACGATGATACCATCAAGTACGTCCGCAAGCTTACCGATGGTAATGGTCAATATTTGTGGCAGCCGGGAATGGCCGCCGGGCAACCCGATATGCTGCTGGGCCGTCCGGTAATCACTAACAACAGTATGGCCACTATCGCCGCCAGCGCCAAGACTATTCTCTTCGGCGACTTCCGCTATTACTGGATCGGCCAGCGCGCCGGAATGACCGTGGACCGCAACCCTTTCCTCTATATGGCTAACGGTCAGGTGGGATTCTTCGCGCGGATGCGTCTCGATGGTCACGTGATGCTGGCCGAGGCTTTCAAAGTCCTGGCAATGCACGCCTAGAGGTGATGCGATGGATCAACAGAAAATTAATTACATCATCAGCGCTGCGATTGTCATCCTGGCCTTGGTTATGGGATATTTTGGCATCACCCTGCCGGTGACGCCAGAAATCCCGGACCCGCTGCCCATCGAGGCGCTGCAAACCGAAGTCGATATGTTGCGCGATGACGTGGATACCCTGGTGCTCGGCGGCGGGTTGGATTCCGGCGCGGTCGCGTTCGGGGCATCCAGCGCTGCTTGCTATCGCAAGCAGGGTGGCGCTGAGTGGGTGGCCGGGAGCGGCTGTACTTGGACCGTGGAAGATGGCGCGACGTTCGATCTGCAATCTGGCTCGACGTTTAGTGTTACCGGGTTCGTTACCTCCACCATCGACGGCTTGACAGTCAACGGCAATGCCAGCGTTGGCGGGGTGATCACGGCAACTAGTGGCGTCGTCGGTAACGTGACCGGTAATTTGACGGGCGATGTCACCGGCGATGTTACTGGCGATGTGACCGGCGCGCTTTCGACGACTGCGCCTATCACTGTCAGCAGCTATGCCTTCACCTATACTACGCCATTGACCATCAGCGGTGTTCTGACCAATGTCCGTTTGCTTTACTATCAAACGCCCTAAATTACCTAATTTCCAAACCTTCGCAAGGTTTCTGAACCTTGCGAAGGTTGAAGAAAGAGGCACCTAATGGCCGATTACTGTACTGTTGCCGATGTCAAAGCTCTGGCCGGGGCATCGCTCACCACGGATGACGTTCTGCTTGCCACATTGGTGACACGTGCCTCGGCCATCGTGGATGAATACACCGGGCGGACCTTCGCGGCTGCCACGCTCACTCGTTACTACACGCCCGGGGTAGACACCAACGCCAACACGCTCTATCTGGGCGCAGACTTGCTGAGCGTGACGACGTTGACCGTCGATGGTACGGTCATCCCGGCGGATGGCTATACCCTGCATCCACTCAACGCCACGCCTAAAACTTATCTGCGCTTGAAATCGGCCTATGATTGGGCGTATCCCGACGAGCTAGAGGGAACGATCGTGCTGGCCGGATCGTGGGGGTACAGCACGACTGTGCCTGCCGATGTGGTGCAGGCGACGGCGCGTTTGGCATTGTGGCTCTATCGCCAGCGCGAAGCGCCTTTCTCGCGTGTTGGCAACGCCATCACCGGCGAGTATGAAGTCCCTGTGGCATTGCCGGATGATGTCTGTGCCTTGCTCGATGGCTACCGGCGTCTGGTATGGGGGGGGGCATAATGGCGGAGATTACGGCGGTGAAGACGGCGATCGGGACGCTGTTGAGTGGCGTGTCCGGTATCGAGCGCGTCTATACGACCGCGCCCAACAGCCTGCCGCCTGCCGATCTGCCCGCCGCCGTCATCTACACCGGCTCGGGTGTCTATGCCGAGCGCGGCTACAATCAGCGTGGCGAAACGCGCCAGTACATAATCCGTGTTTATGTGCTTTCGTTGCAGCAAGGCGTGCCTGGTGAGGCCGAAAACCGGTGCGAGCCGTTCCTCGTCTCTGTGCGCGCGGCATTTCCAGACGGCCACCGCCTCAACCGCCTCGCGGGCGTGCTGGAAGCGCGCCTGACCGGCGATCAGGGTATCAGCGTGCTCGTGCTGGGCGGTGTCAGTTACCTGGGCGTAGAGTTTGCGCTGGAGGTGACGCAATGAAGGAGTTTGACGTGAAAGATAAAGTATGCCCGAAGTGTGGTGCGGAGCTGCGCTGGGTGCAGCGTGATGAGAGCCTCGTGGGCTGTTGTATGTGCAATCCGGCAGGTCCGGTGCTCGCCATCCACCCGGAAGCCGACGCAGAGCCGTGGCGTGCCTTGCAGGCTCTGCCCGGCGTGAGCGACGAGATCGCGCAGGCACTCTATGCGATAGGCTTGCATACGATAGATGCCGTATGCGCGGCTTCTGATGAAGTATTGCTCGGTGTATCGGGCATCGGCCCGGTGCGCGCCGCGAAAATTCGCGGGTTAATCAAACAAGAATATTAGGAGGTAGGTTATGACCGCAGCAAGTCAACAAATCACCGGAGTTAGCTTCCGGGGTGTGCAAATTTTGGCGCTGGATGATACGGGATATCCCGTCGTCGATGCGACGACCGAGTATGCTGGTCTGCGCGTTATCGGCGCGAAAGCGCTGACGCTCGATCGCCCGGAGTGGGAAACGCTTCACGCGACCGGTGATGATGTGATCCTCTCCACTTTTCGCTTGCCGCCCACCGAGGCTGAAAGCGGTGAGTTGCGTATTGGCGCACTCGATATGACGGCGGAGGCATTGTTGACCGGCGTCCCGGTGGCTACGCAGGGCGAAGGTAAGTGGTTGCCATCGGGGATGAACATCGCGTCGTTGCCACGTGTGTGCCTGTTAGCTTGGCGTGAGGCCAAAAGTGTGGCATCCGGTGATGTAGATCGTCCGCATTATCAGGCCGTCTTGATCCCCAGTGCGACTCTTTCGCCGATGGGTGGGAGTTTTGAGGAGAGATCCGTTGGAGAGCGCACTATGCGCGTGGCCGTCAATATTGTCAGCGCCTGGCCTTGGGGGACCGCGTTGGTTGCGGCGACAGATGGTGGCACCACGGTACAGAGTGCGGATGGCTCGTTCGAGTACGTCCCGCGCCTCTGCTCGTTTGTGGGTGACGGGACAGTAGTCGAATTCACCTTCGGGCGGGAAGCCGTCAGCACCGACAAGATTGTCGTCTATGTGGATGGCGTCGAAACCACATCGGGGATTACGGTGGCTGTCGATAGTTTGACGTTTTCCACGGCTCCGGCGGATGGCGCGAAAATCGTCGTGATGATGGAGGTCGCGGACTAATGGAGATCGTTACTCTGCGTGGCGGGCAAAAGATCACGGTTTATCCCGTGCCGCCGTTTGCCCTGACGAATGTGGAAACCGCCAATCGGGATAAAGCGCCGGAGCAACGCGAGCGTCTGGTACGCGAAACCGCCTGGTTGCTGGCCTTGCCGGAGGTGACTGTTCCGGATGACTGGTGCTTTCCGCGCGCCTTGCAACACGCGGGAATCGAACCACGGGTCGGTGAATCTGGTGAGCTGCTCGATTATATCGAGTATGGTCTGCTCGTCACCGGCGACGATGTACGCGCGGTGCAAAACGCGATGTATGGCGCACTGACGGAGGACGAGATCGGCGCAGCCGAGGCCGCGTTTCGCCGTGACGGTGGAGGGTCAAACGCTGCCGCCGATCCCTTCTGATGCAACTATGCCGCAAATCCGCGTGGGCGCGTGGTTCGAGGAAACAGGGGCCGCCGATAAACGGCACGTTAGCTATGCCGAGTGGCTGCGGCGGCCCCGTTGGGAACGCGCCGCGATGGTGGCACGGGATCGTCTCCAGGAGCGCTTGGATTATTGGCAGGGGCAATGGGCACGGGATAAAGATCTGCCTGCGCTTGGGGTAAGTAGAGGATAATGTGAATCGATGAATATTACGGAATTAGCAGATATAGCTGGTAGTCTATCGCCGTTTGTATTGGCGTTGATCGCTATCCTGGCCTTTTACAATGGTTGGGTAATCCCGCAATCGGTAGTCAAGTCCATTGTCGCCGATACGGTGGAGATGGTTTACAAACGTACTCAGGCCGATTGTGACAGAATTGTGGCCGATATTGCCGGGCGCATTATCACTAGTACGAATCAGCTTTTAGAGGATCACGAACGACATATTGTCCGCGAGTTTGATCGTAGAGCGACTGGGAGAGGTAGTCATTTATGACGATAGCGAAAGCGGGGGTGGCGATTTTGTCGGGTTTTGGCCTCTCGTGGTTGCTCTATCCGCTTACCGCGACGCACCGCATCCCGCAATTGTTTGGTCTGGCGACGGGTTGCGTGCTCATCGACTTGACGCTATGGCTCTTATGGCGCGATGAGGAAACCATAGCACGTTCTTTTGTGGCGCAAGCTTTGATTGGTCTGGGCGTGGCGGCTAATCGCGTGCGTTTGGAAATGCGGGCGCAATAGCGTGGTCAGTCAAACTACCACGAATCTTTGTCAGGACAAGGTAGGATTTATTCATCCAAGGGGAACGTTTCTGGATCGGCGCGATGGTGACGGTGGTAGCTGGCTGTATTCGTGGGTGGTGGTGGCGCGCTTAGATAATGGATGAAACGTGATATTAATACGCCTAATCCACAAATTACTATAAATAGACATAGAGCTTCCATACTTATATTATATCAGATTTAACGAGAAAAGACTATGCCGGATCGTACACTCGAAGTCGTATTAAAACTCACCACCGGACAATTCAAAACCGCAACTCAAACTGCACAGCAGTCCGTAACAGCATTAGGTGCGGCGATGTCCCGTGCTGTGCAACGTGGCGCGGAGCCACTCGCGGCGCGCATCGCAGCAGCGACGGCAGCCACGAATACCTATCGCGCTGCGTTGCGAACCGGGAAAAGCGCGCTGGAGGCAGAAACCTCCGCCGCGCAAGCGGCTACTCGTGCGGTTGATGCGCTGGGACAAAGTAGACAACGAGCCGTTAAGACTGCGCAAGCCATCACTGCGAATCTGGCTGATTTATACAATGCCTGGATGGGCGTAGAAAAGGGTATTCGGGCTGTAGTCGGTGCGGTCAATGAATTTATTGCTGTTGGTGAGCGTGCCGCGCAACGGGAACGGGCTGCGCGGATGTTCGAAATGCTTTCTGGCAGTGCCGTGCAAGCTACTGAAAACTTGCGCGCGATGCGTGAGGCCACGAATTACACCATATCCGAAGCCGAGGCGATGGAAGGCGCAATTGGCCTCTTGGGGATGCGCCTGGCAAACACACCGCAACAACTCGCGCAGATCACGCAGCAGGTCGCCACATTAGGTAAGCAGTTTGCCGGTTTTTCGGCGGAGCGTTCGATCCAGCAGTTTATGTTCGCCGTCGAAAATCAGAGCTTGCAACGCCTCGGTGAGTTCGGCCTCAACATCACCGATGTTACGCGCCGGGTAGAAGAATTCACCCGCGCGGGCTACGACGCGCGAGAAGCCTTTAAGATGGCCGTGTTAGAAGGGCTGGATGAGCAATTCCAGCGCATCGGCGGTGCGACGGTGGATGCCAAGACCGCGTTCGAGCAGTATCGGGCGGCAGTAGACGATTTGACGGCGGAGTTTGAAGCTGCGTTTTTACCTGTGGCGGAGAAGGTCGTCGTTAAGCTGACGGAAATTATTGCGCTCAGTCAGAAGGCCCTGGTTGGTGGTTCAGGTGCGGAAGCGATGGTCGCTTCCGTCGAGTCGGCAATGGCGCGTGCCGCGCGTAACCCCATCGTTCCTTTTGCCAAACGCGATATGGCCGATGTAAGAAATGAAATTATTGCTACAGCGCAGACACAAGAGGAATTAAATGCTGGGCTAGAGGCATATTATCGCAAGATGGACGAGTATGTGAATCGTTATTCACAGATGCCTGGCTTGCATAAGGCGCTGGTCGAACAACCTGGGTATGCACAAGAGAGATTGAGCATTGACCAGGGAGAGTTTGTGAGATTGGCTGTCGAACGCGCGCAAGCTGTTGCCGCACAGGAGCGCCAAGCCGCTCGGGAACGTGCGGCAGCCGAACGTGAGGCGATGCTCGCCCGTGAAGAAGCGATTCGCGACGTGGGCCGCCAGATCGCAGTCGCCGAACGCGAAATCGCGGACCGCCGTGATGCTGTTTTAGCAGAATTTGCCCGCGAAACCGAGGATATCGAGCGACGACGCGGCAGAGATGCGCTCCTGGCGGCTTTGCGCGCTGGGTGGGCGTTGGAAGACGCCGAGCGCCAGACCGCGCAACGGCGTGCCGAGATTCAACAGGAGTACGAGCAGGCGCGCGCGCAGGCCGCCGCACAATTCGCCCAGGCGCAAGCGCAGGCCGCGCAGCAGTACGCGCGCCAGATGCAGACCATCGAGCGACAATACCAACAACGCCTCGCCGACATCCGTCGCCAATACGAGATGGACGAATTCGAAGCGACGTTGGCGCGCGATGCCGCCGCTTTGTTTCGCGCGCGCCGTCGCCGGGATGACGAAACTGCCAAAGCCGCGCGCGACCGCGCCGATCAGGAGCAACGCGCCGGGCAGCAGTACCAGAACGCGCTCCAACAGGCACAACAAACGTATGCGCAGAGCCTCGCGCAAGCCGAACGAGCTCGCGCCGAAAGCCTGGCGCAATTGGAACAAGCTCTGCGTGAAGAATTGGAAGCGCGCCGCCGCGCCGAGGAACGCGCGCGCATCGAGCAGCGTATGCAGTTGCAATGGCAAGAAGAAGATCGACAGATGTATCTGCAACGGCGCATCTTGCAGGTTTCCGCGGCGTTTCAGGCCGAATTGGAAATGGCGCGCCAGCATTATGAGGCCTTGCGCGCGATGGAAGCGGCGGCGCGTGGTAGCGCCTACATCCCTGGCGGGGTAGGTGGCGGTAGTAGTGGTGCGCGCCCAGAAGCATTTGCTGCGGGAGGGTATACGTCTGGTGGCCTGGCGTTGCTACACGCCGGTGAGTTCGTGATGAGCCCGCAGACCACCCGCCAGCTCGAAGGCGCGGTCGGCGGGCGGCTGACGCAGCAGAACGTGGTCGATCGCGGGGTGACGGTGAACGCAACATTCTCTGGGGTAAACAGCGGCGACCGCGCCTGGATCGAACAGCGGCTCGGCGACTTTTCACGGGAGTTAGCGGGGGTATTGAATTAGGGTTGTAGACAGTAGACGGTAGACGGAGGGTAAAATGAGTGATACGATTGTTACACACTTCGATGTTCCTAGTCAGGAACGTGTGCCGCAGAAGGCAGTGGATCTGAATGATGATACGTTTGCGCTGGCGGTTGTAGTGGAAGGAATCGACGGTATAGCTATCCCAACCGGTGCACCCGTTGTAGGCC
This sequence comes from Anaerolineae bacterium, assembly GCA_049975385.1. Taxonomy (GTDB): domain Bacteria; phylum Chloroflexota; class Anaerolineae; order B4-G1; family SLSP01; genus DSWT01. Next base: position 26,426 of record JBNGDO010000061.1, read on the forward strand.
AGGCAGTTATTGCCGTGACCGGTACAGCAGTAGCACTGGCTGCGGTGGCGACACCGTTACCCACGTCCTCGGTGCTGGTTGCGGCGCTCTCTACCAACGGAGCAATGATGACAGTCGGCGGGGCTGGCGTGACCAACACAGTGGACGGTAGCGGCAACGGATTCATCCTGGAAGCCGGGCAGTCCGTCGTCATTATGACCGACGATTTGGCCGACGTGTACGTCAACGGCACGGCCAATGACATCGCCACGTTCTCGGCAGGGTAGACGATGGGATACCGACGCAGGCGAATGGGTGGACTCGATCCATTGATGCTGCGGAGCGGAGGCATTCACGCCTTCACCCTCACCGCCACGACCGCTGGGGCTGGTAATGTCACGATCCACCGGATGACACCCGCAGCGGGCACGTCGCTCACGATTGCCTGGGGTGACGGCAGCACAACTATCGTGGCGGCGGGGGACGTGGGCAACCAGGTGCACGCCTACGCAGCGGCGGGGACGTGGGCGATTCGTGTGACGGATGCGCGGAATATCGTGCAGATGGATTTGCAC
>JBNGDO010000062.1:0-26327 GCA_049975385.1 Anaerolineae bacterium
GCCCCCACCCCCTCACTTCTCCCCTCTTTATTGAGATGATACACAAGTAAGGACCTACTACTGTGTAGCGTCCCGAGGGTTATCGAAGTGTATTTAGAATTCTATTTGATTAAGGAGGTAGGATCATGATTAGTGCAGGACAACATCAGAGCAAGTTGCTCATCAGCATTACCAATGGCGAAAAGTTGGGCGAGATCAAAGACTTGTACTTTGATAGCGAGTTGACCAAAATGACGGTCGTATTGGCCGGCAGCGAGGGTGGGCTTTTTTCGCAGAAAGACTTGGCGATTACCCGCGCTGACATTCAAGTCTATGGCGTGGACGCCTGGTTGATCGCCGGTGTGGACACTGTGGTGCGGCTGGAAAACATTGCCGATGCAGACACTTTTGTCACGTTAAGCGATCTGCGCGGGCGCGAGATCCAGACCGAAGGCGGGACCAAGATCGGGACAGTGGGTGATGTGCTGCTGGATGCAGAAGCGCGTGTGCTAGGGTTTACGTTGCAAAAAGTCTATGTACAGGAAGGCCCGCTGGCCGAACGCAAGAACATCGCGCGCAGCGCGATTGTAGATGTCGGGAGTAAAGATACACCCATGTTGACGGTACTGGCGCAAGCCGAAGCCGCCAATATCGAAGAGAACTGAAACTCAAGGAGACTTTCTCTATGGATGCGATAACTATGACGGAACTAAAAACCTTACTGGCCGGATATTCTGGCCGCCACGTTTCGTTGTTCATGCCGACCCATCGGGCCGGGCGAGAACTCGAACAGGATCCTATTCGCCTCAAAAACATGCTACGCGAGGTAGAGCAGCGTCTGCAAGACAAAGGCTTGCGCTCTCCGGACGTGCGGGAGATGTTGAAGCCGGCACAACGCTTATTACTGGAACCCGGCTTTTGGCGGAACCAGAGCGACGGTTTGGCGGTATTCTTTACGCCGGAAGCATTTCACTACTATCGTCTGCCTCTCCCATTTGAAGAATTGGTGGTGATCTCTAATCGTTTTCACCTCAAACCGCTGCTCCCTTTCTTTGCCAGCGATGGGCACTTCTACATCCTGGCGCTGAGTCAGAACCAGATCAGACTGCTGGAAGGCACACGGCATACCGTGGATGAGATCGATCTGGAAAGTATGCCCCAAAGCATAGCCGAGGCGCTTCAATTTGAGCGTTTCGACAAACAAACACAGTTCCATACCGGCACATCATCGGCGCAAACCGGGGATCGCGCGGGTGTGTTCCACGGTCATGACCCCAGCGACGAAGACAAAAGCCGGATTCTGCGTTGGTTCCACAAGATTGACGACGAGTTACCCAACGTGCTTGTTGGCAGGCAATCGCCTCTCGTGCTGGCCGGCGTTGAATATCTCTTTTCGTTGTACAAAGAGGCCAACTCGTATACTCATCTCGTAGAGGAAGGCATTCCGGGCAGTCCAGAGGCGCTAAGACCGGAAGAACTCCATGCCCAAGCTTGGCCGCTCGTGCAGCCCTTCTTCAGGCAAGCACAAGAACAAGCGGCCGCTCAGTATCGTCAATTGTCCGGTACCGGACAAACCACAACCGCCGTTAAGGAGGCTGTTCTGGCAGCGCATGAAGGGCGGGTGGAGACATTGTTTGTTGCCCTCGGCGTTCAGATGTGGGGCGCTATTGACCTGAGCACGAATACAGTCCACGTGCATGAGGATCATGAACCCAGTGACGAAGATTTGCTCGACCTGGCTGCCATTCAGACCCTTCTGAACGGGGGAATTGTCTACGCGGTTGAGCCAGAACAGGTGCCCGATCATGCGCCCCTGGCGGCAGTGTTTCGCTATTGAGTTCGAATAAGTAAGGTGAACCAATGAACATCCTGCTGGTCTACCCAGAATTCCCCGATACCTTTTGGAGCTTCAAACACGCGCTGAGGTTTGTTCGCAAAAAGGCCGGTTCTCCACCCTTGGGGCTGTTGACCGTGGCGGCAATGTTGCCGGCCGCGTGGGAAAAACGGCTGGTGGATCTCAACGTAACCGGCCTGAGCCAAAAAGACCTGCTGTGGGCCGACTACGTCTTCATCAGCGCGATGATCGTGCAGCGGGATGCGGCGCGCGCCATCATCGCGCGCTGCAAGGAGGCGGGCGTGCCGGTGGTGGCGGGCGGTCCCCTGTTCACGATGGAGCACGAGCAGTTCCCCGAGGTAGATCACTTTGTGCTCAACGAAGCCGAGCTGACCTTGCCGCCGTTTCTGGCCGACCTGGCGAACGGATGCGCGCGCCGCCTCTACACCACGACCGAATTCCCCGACATCCGCCAAACCCCGGCCCCACTGTGGCAGTTGGCAAATCTGAAGCATTACAGCACCGTCAGCATCCAATTCTCGCGCGGCTGCCCGTTCAACTGCGATTTCTGCAATGTCACGGCGCTGTTGGGCCATCGCCCACGCACCAAGACAGCCCCGCAGCTCATCGCCGAGTTGGACAGCCTCTACGCGCTCGGCTGGCGCAGGGGAGTGTTTTTTGTGGACGACAACTTTATCGGCAACAAAAAACAGCTAAAATCCGAGATTCTGCCAGCGTTGATCGCCTGGCGCAAGGGCAAGATTGGGATGCCGTTCAACACCGAAGCGTCCATCAATCTGTCCGATGATCCAGAACTGATGGCGCTGATGACGCAGGCCGGATTTGACACGGTCTTCGTCGGCATCGAAACGCCGAATGAAGATAGTCTGATCGAATGTAGCAAGACGCAAAACAAGGGCCGGGATTTGGTGGAAAGCGTCAAACGTCTCCAACGGGCGGGGCTGCAAGTCCAGGGCGGGTTCATCGTCGGCTTCGATAGCGATCCCCCGACGATCTTTCAACAGCAGATCGACTTCATCCAGAAGAGCGGTATCGTGACGGCGATGGTCGGGCTGCTGCAAGCCCCTGCCGGAACACGCCTGTACGCGCGTATGCAAGAGGAAGGCCGCCTGGTGAGTGAAATGTCCGGCGATAACGTGGATGGCTCGACCAACATCATCCCAAAGATGGGCCTGGAACCGCTGCGGGAAGGCTATCACCAACTTCTGGCGCAGATCTACTCACCGAAATTCTATTACGAGCGCGTGTTGACGTTCCTCCGCGAGTATCGACCGCCCAAGATTAAAACCCGCCTGGACCTGCAATATCTCCTGGCCTTTGGACGTTCCATTTACGAACTGGGCATCCGCGCGAAGGGGCGCGTCCACTATTGGCGGCTCTTCTTCTGGACACTCTTCCGCCGGCCTCGCCTGTTCCCGTTGGCGATCACGCTGGCAATTTACGGTTTCCACTTCAGCCAGGTCATCGCGCTGCATGTGGGATAAGCCAACTCTGGCGGAGTAACCAGTGTGTGACATAACTTGCCTCAAAATTCCAGGAAAGGTGTAGGTGTAACATGACGTTTCCCAGTGCTTTCTTTCGTTGGCGACCGCATCCGTGGCATGGATTGGAGGTTGGTAAGAATCCACCGGGCCTGGTACACGCTTATATCGAAATCACCCCATTCGATTTGGTGAAGTATGAGGTTGATAAGATAACCGGCTACCTGCGGGTAGACCGTCCTCAACGCACCTCGTCCCAGCCGCCGGCGCTTTACGGTTTTATCCCGCGCACCTACTGCGGTAATCGCGTGGGGGCGTTGTGCGGCGAGGGACGGCGCGGCGATGGCGACCCACTCGACATTTGCGTCATCAGCGAGCGCCCGATCACCAAATCAGAGGTGATTTTGCACGCGCAGGTCGTCGGCGGGATACAGATGATCGATCACGGTGAAGCTGATGACAAAATTGTGGCGGTTTTGGAGAGTGACAGCTTCTGGGGTAACGTAAGAGCCATCTCCGACTTGCCTGACATGCTGGTGGAACGCCTGCGGCATTATTTTGGTACGTATAAACTGATCCCAGGAGAGCCTTCGCAGTTCTCGATAGAGCAAGTTTACGGCCACGAGCACGCCTTCCGCGTCGTCGCGGCGGCGATTGAGGATTACACCGAAGAATATGGGGCTGATTGATGTATCTCGCATTTCGTCACCGGCTTTGCCGTCGCCACGTTCTTCCCGGAAACCGGCCGTTCTAGAAAAACTCGTATATTAATGACTGGTTGTTGGAGACCGCGCCGGTGACGATCCCCAGCGCGCCGTCTTGCTGCCGCGCGTAGCTCATCTTCGCGCGGCCGGCGGGTCTGGTAGACCTGCCAATCGACCAGGGTGGGGCGTTTGTCGCCGGCGGACGATGGGCAGCACGGCGTATCCTTCGTTCGGATAATACTGCGCCCAGCATAACAAGACCCCGCAGCACACCGGTTCCACTCGATTGTGAGACAACTAAAAGTCCCTATTGTTCAGATTGCGTGTAACTCACCGTTGCCGCCGCGATCAGGTCATCGCCGTGTGCTTTTCCGCGTTTTGCCTATAATAGGCATTTGACGGTAGGGAAAGTCGTGCATATAGCCGTTTGGCGTTTGTGGGTTTCGCTGAGTTGTACCAGACCGATGCGGCGATCAACCCCGGTAACTCCGGCGGTCCACTGCTCGATCTCAATGGGCACGTCGTCGGTGTCAACTCACAGATTGTCAGCCCGAGCGGGGCCTCGGCGGGTATCGGCTTTGCTGTTTCGGCCGATACCGTCAAGCGCGTTGTCGTGGAACTTATTGCCCGTGGCTACTATCCGCATCCGTGGGCGGGGACGGAAATGACCGCGCTGACGCCTTCCGTCGCGGATTGGTTCCGCAAGGCCGGGATGGATATTCCGGTGGACGCCGGGTTGCTGGTGCTCGAGGTTACGCGGGGCGGACCAGCAGCTGTCGCCGGGATTCGTGGTGGTGATCGCTACGTGCGGATGGGGCGTTACCAGGTTCCTGTGGGCGGTGACATCATCATTGCCATTGACGCTCAGCCGGTCGCTGATATAGAGACGTGGACGATCTACCTTGAAACGCAGAAGACCATTGGGGATACGGTGCAGATCACCGTTCTCCGCGATGGTCGCGAACAGGTGATTCCCGTTGTCCTGGAAGAACAGCCAACCGGTCGCTGAGATCGGGACGAGCACAGTGGGTAGTGAGGATAATCGATGAAAAACTTTGGTTTGGATATTCAGTTCTTGCTACGTAAAACCCTGCGTCGCAAAATCTTGGCAGCGGCGATTTTGCCGGTCATTCTCGTGCAGATTGCGGTCGGGGTAGTAACTCTTGCCTCTTACAGCAAGGTGACGACTGAATTGTTGATTAAGCGCGACCGCGAACTGGCTCGCTTGATGGCATATCAGTTGAGTGTGCTGATGACTGATGCCAGTCACGGCCGTGTCTTCGTCGATGATGAGTTTGTCATCCCTCTGGCAGGGGGATCTGAACCGCGTGGCCAGCCAGCGTTGTCCGACGATACGCTCAGATTGTTTCTGGACACTTCCGGAGTGGTTGTGACGACGATGCCCGAACGGCTGGATTTGGTGGGGCGAGATTGGTCGGACCGTGAGTACATTGAGACGGCACTTGACTTGGGTGAATCCTTTATCTCGGATATCACGACTGGTCCCGAGATGGAGACAGAATTCATTGCCCAAGTCACGCCCGTCATCGAGGATGATGAATTGCTTGGCATCAGTGTGGAACTGCTGCCATGGACGACAGAGACACAGGACCGTTATGCCGAGTACATCGCGCAACTGCTCCAAGCTGATAGTAGCGCCAGCGTCTATCTTGTGGATAGCCAGGGACGTGTCATTTATCATTTCGACGATGATTATATTGGCGAGGATTTCTCCTCGGAATTGGTGGTAGAGTTGGTGCTCAGTGGTGAGGCCAATGCGGTGCGCGTCGAGAATGTCTTCGGCCACGAGACGATTTCCAGCTTTGCCGCCGTCCCCAACACCAACTGGGGACTGATTTTGGAGGATGATTGGCGGGCACTCACGCATGATATGCGCGCCTTTCAGCCCGTGCTCGTGTCGCTCTTGCTGGCAGGCGTGATTGCACCGGCGATTATGATTGCTAAGAGAATCAAGAACGTGACCTCGCCCATTGAAGAGTTGACTGCAGCGACCAAGGAGGTGGCAGCCGGCGACTTTAGTCAGACAATCGAGGTGTCCACTGGGGACGAAATCGAGGCACTGGCGACGCAGTTCAACAGCATGGCGGCACGTTTGCGCGAGTCCTACGCCCATTTGGAGCAGCGTGTTGCCGAGCGGACGGCCGAGTTGGAGACAGCCAAGGAATCGGCTGAGACCGCCAACCGTGCCAAGAGCATCTTCCTGGCGAACATGAGCCACGAGTTGCGCACACCGCTCAATGCGATTCTGGGTTACTCGCAACTGATGGCTCGTGATCCGCAGGTCACAACTACACAGCGCGATTACCTGGACACCATTGGGCGCAGTGGAGAGCACCTGCTTGCGCTGATCAACGACGTTTTGACGATGTCGAAGATCGAGGCCGGCCGCGCAGTGCTCCAGGAGAACGCTTTCGACCTGCACCGGCTGCTGATGGGCTTGCAGGAGATGTTCGCGATGCGCGCTGCCAATAAGCAATTGAGCCTCATTCTCGATATCGCGCCCGATGTGCCCCAGTACATCTATGCCGACGAGAGCAAAATCCGCCAGGTCTTGATGAACCTGCTCAGCAATGCCGTGAAGTTCACTGAAGAGGGTGGCGTCACACTGCGTGTCGCCGGTAGACAGCAAACAGTAGACAGTAGACAGGTTCAAGACGCCGCTCCCCGTCTACCGTCTACTGACTACTGTCTACTTTTCGAAGTGGAAGACACCGGCCCCGGCATTGCCGAGGAGGAGATGCGCGTGCTCTTCGATCCCTTCATTCAGACCGCCAGCGGGCACAAATCGCAAGAGGGGACTGGTCTGGGCCTGCCCATCAGCCGGCAATTTGTTGCCTTGATGCACGGTGAACTCAACGTCAACAGTGTCGTGGGGGAGGGGAGCATCTTCCGCGTGCAGGTTCCGGTCGAGCTGGCTGAAGCTGACGATGTTGAGACGCACGTCGAGCAGACGCGACGCCGTGCGATTGGCCTCGCGCCGGATCAGCACGCCCCGGATGGCGGCCCTTATCGCTTGCTCGTCGTCGAGGACCAGAAAGCCAACCGCGAGGTGCTCGTCAAATTGTTAGAGCCGTTTGGCTTCGAAATGCGCTGTGCGGTTAATGGCCAGGAGGGAATCGAGATATGGGAAAGCTGGCAACCACATCTGGTGTGGATGGACATGCGCATGCCGGTGATGGATGGCTACACTGCCACACGGCGGATCAAAGACCGCGCTCAGGAGATGGGATGCACCGCGATTATCGTCGCTCTGACCGCCAGCGCTTTCGAGGAAGACCGAGATGCCATCCTCGCGGCCGGTTGCGACGATTTTGTACGCAAGCCTTTCCGCGAAAATGAGGTCTTCGACATCTTGACACGGCATCTGGGCGTGCAGTTCGTTTACGAGGCCCCGGAGGCAGGCGACGCGTTTGCAGCGCAAGCCGGTGCTACTGCGGCGGATGAGGCCGCGACATTCACGGCGCTACGCACTGCCTGGCAGGCCCTGCCGCCGGAATGGCAGGCCGACCTTCACCAGGCGGCGGTCACGTTGGATGCCGGGCGCATTGAAGCGCTCGTCGACGACATCCGTCCCCAGGCGCCACGCCTGGCCGATAGCCTGGCGCAGTGGATGCACGATTTTGATTACGAGAAGATCATTCAACTCACAGAAGGACAGCAGGAATAAGGCTCTCTCAATGGACTTGGATGAAAGCTTTTACCACGAATCTTCACGAATTCTCACTAATGCCTCCTTTCTGTTCGTGAAGATTCGTGAAAATTAGTGGTTTTTCTTGAAGGAGCGTTATTGTGGATACGTTACCGCGTCACTCGGATACTGAGATAACCGGCGATATTCTCGTCGTCGATGATACGCCTGCCAATCTGCGCTTGCTCGCGGGTATGCTGACCGACCAGGGCTATAAAGTTCGCCCGGCGCCCAACGGCAAGCTAGCCCTGAACGCCGCACGCGCTGCGCCCCCCGATCTGATTTTGTTGGACATCAACATGCCCGGCATGAACGGCTACGAAGTCTGCGCTGCGCTCAAGGACGATCCGCAAACTCGCGATGTCCCCGTCATCTTCATCAGCGCGTTGGACCAGACCGAGGACAAGATTGAGGCGTTTACGCTCGGTGGTGTGGACTACATCACCAAGCCCTTCCAGATTGCGGAAGTGCTGGCGCGGGTGAAAACGCATCTCACACTCTACGCACTGCAGCGGAAGTTGGCAGCCGCTAATCACGAATTGCGCACCGCTAACGCCGAATTGGAGGCCAGTAATGCGGATCTCAACGCCTTTGCGCGTACGGTTGCGCACGACCTGAAGAACCCGCTCAGTGCCATCATCGGCTTTAGCAGCCTGCTCGAATCGCGCTTCACCCGGATGGACCCGGAAAAGGTTACCGAGAATCTGCATCGGATCACTATCACCGGCTACAAGATACGCGACATCATTGACGAACTGCTGCTGTTTGCCCGTGTGCGTCAGCTTGACGCGCTCGAGATCGCGCCGTTGGATACGGGTGCGCTCATCACCGAGGTCCTCACACACCTGGAGTTGCCTATCCAGGAAGCTCAGGCGGAGATCGTTATGCCGGAGACCTGGCCTGTAGCCTCCGGTTACGCACCGTGGGTCGAAATCGTGTGGGGGAATATGATCAGCAACGCCATCAAGTATGGCGGCGATCCTGACGCGAACATCCCCCCACGTATAGAATTAGGCTTCACCCCATCGAGCACGCCTGCATCTATCTCCGGTTCCCCAGCCCCCAATCCCCAATCCCTAGTTACTTTCTGGATCCGCGATAACGGCCCTGGTCTTCGCCCTGAAGAATGTGCGCAACTGTTCACGCCCTTCACGCGCTTTCACCAGGAAAAGGCCGAGGGGCATGGTTTGGGATTATCCATCGTGCAGCGCATCGTCGAAAAGCTCGGCGGGCAGGTCGGTGTGGAAAGTGCAGGTGTTCCAGGAGAGGGCTGTACGTTCTGGTTCACTTTGCCTGAAAGCCTTTGACAGTCACTCCAGCTTCTTTTCACCGCAGAGATCGCTGAGAACGCTGAGTCCCCCGCGTTGCTTGTAACGTACAAAATCTCTGCGATCTCTGCGCGCTCTGCGGTAAATTTTCGCTCGTTTGCGTAAGTTCTGATTGTTTTACCTCGCGTGTGACCCGTCCGGCTCGCAATCCACCAAATCCACAGGAATTTCTCAGGAATCTCTTAGACGATTTTCAGAAACAATCGTTATGCTAAGAGTATCGAGCGGACAAAACAATCCTGACCGGTCCGCCAAGTGAGGAGGTGGTGTATTTCAGCAACAGTCTGTCTAAATCGCGCGGTGCGCGAAAAACTGTAGTGTGTAGCAAGATTGAAGATAAAAACTTTCACGGAGGTAAGTAGAACAATGAAAACGAAGAAACGCATGTTGACACTGGTTTTGGGTAGTTTGGCTTTGGTGGCAACCATCGCGGGAGTGTGGTTGTTCGGGACTCCGACGGTTGCGCGCGCCGAGGCTGACTTGCAGTCGCTGACCCAATCGACCATGCCTGGCTTGTTGGGAGAGGGCTATCTCAATCACGGTGGTGGTTGGAACTTCCCCGGCATTAGAGGTGGGGATATCGATTACCAGCAGTTGCTAGCCGACGCGCTGGGCGTCACGGTTGATGATCTGCAGGCTGCCTACCAAACGGCCCGCGATGCCGCCATCGACAAGGCGGCAGAAGAAGGGCTGATCACACAAGAGCGGGCCGACGAGCTCAAGGTGTGGGGTGGTTTCGGTCGTCGTGGCCGCCTTCCCAAGGCAGGTGCAGGCAATGACATCGACGAGAACGCGCTGTTAGCCGACGCGCTCGGCATCACCGTGGACGAACTCCAGGCCGCGCGCGAAACTGCCAACCAGGCCGCCATCGATCAGGCTATCGCCGAGGGACTCATCACCCAGGAACAGGCCGACGCGATGCAGGCGCGCAAAACCTTGATGAGTTATCTCGATCGGGATACGCTTCTGGCGAAGGCGCTCGGGATGTCGCTTGAAGACCTTCAGGCCGCTTACGCTGATGGCGAAACACTCACCACACTGATGCAGGAGAAGGGCCTGGATGCTGCCACAGTGCGTGAGAGGCTGCAAACGGCCTACACCGAAGCGCTCGCGCAGGCGGTCGAGGATGGCGTCATCACTCAGGAACAGGCCGACGAGATGTTACAGGATGGTCGCGGCTTCAGGAGGATGCCCGGTGGGGTGCGCAGGCCGTTCGAGGGTCGTGGCGGCGGTTGTGGTCGCGGCGGGCGCCGGGGTGGGGAAGCTCCTGTAGCGCCGGATGCCGATGACAGCTCCGGGACTGGTTTCCGCAGCCCTTCGCGTACGACTCTGGATGCCGCGACTGACGCATAATCCCGTAGCCTAGGGCCTTGTGCCCGTCTACTGTAAAGCGACCTCGTGTGGTGCAATAGCCACCGAGGTCGTCTTTTTGTCCAATTTGACAAACTCGTATCTCTGTGCTATTTTCTATCTGCGTCATGTAATCGATTTCATAAATACCAGTTGACAAGCTAGGCAGTCGTTATTATAATGGTATTGAACCGTGAACGCTCACGTTACCGCTCACAACAGCATCTCTGACCCGAACCAAAACGGGGCTTCTTTCGCCCCTTTTCCTGAGCGGTGAGACAACGCATCGTGCGAGTTTCACGGTGATCTAAAGACTGTAGATTGTAGGAAGAGAGGAGGTGACATATCGATTCGATGCAAAGTAGCAAAATCCCACGAAATTTGGATCCGCACCATAGTCAAAATCTAAATCTTAACCAAGGAGGTTGAATTCAGATGGAAGAGAAACGCAAGCTAACGCGGCGCGAATTTCTACAGGTATCGGTGTTGGCGACGGCGGGTGTAGCGCTTACAGCGTGCAAGCAGCCGACCCCGGCCCCCACTGCCGCGCCGACAACAGAAGAAGCTCCCGAAGTGACGGAAGAACCCAAGGAAGAAGCCACAGAAGAGGCAGCTCCTGAAGAACCAGCCAGCAAGTTCAACGAAGCGCCAATGCTGGCGGAATTGGTTGCGGCAGGCAGTCTGCCTCCGGTGGACGAGCGCTTGCCGGTGAACCCCTACATCGTTGAAGTTGCCGAAAGCATCGGTAACTATGGTGGTAATTGGCGGCGTGGTTTCAGTGGCGTCTCCGATCGCTGGGGCCCCACCAAGATCAACGACCGGACGTTGTCCTGGTTCGATAAAGACCTCAACCTGAAGCCTAAACTGCTCGAAAGCTGGGAAGTCTCGCCAGATACCAAGACCTGGACGTTCCACCTGCGCAAGGGTGTTCGCTTCTCCGATGGCGTGGAACTGACGAGCGAAAACTTCAAGTGGTTCTATGAAAATCAGGTCAAAAACGAGACCTTGACTCCCACTCCTCCTCGATCGCACGCCACGCGCAATGACGATGGTTCCTGGGCGATTTGTGAGATGGAGTTCCCCGATGACTACACCGTGGTATTTACGTTTGCGCATCCCAAACCCCTGTTGTTCTATGAAGGCGGGGGCACGCGCAGCATCAACGGTTGGTTGACGCCGGGGCACTACATGGCACAGTGGCACATGGACCTGACGGCTGATAAGGCTGTGCTGGAGGCCAAAGTCGAAGAGGCAGGTTTTGCCAGTTGGGACGAATACTTCAACAGCGACCGCAACCGCTTCGACCTGAACCCGGATCGCCCGCAGATTACGCCCTTCTTGCTGAAGGGTTCGCTGGCTGAGGAACGCTTCGTGATGGAGCGCAACCCCTACTACTACGGTGTAGACCCCGAGGGTAATCAGGTTCCCTACATCGATACCATCACCCACCGGCTGTTTGAATCCAAAGAGGTCCTCAACATGTGGATCGTCAATGGCGAGATCGACTACCAGAGCCGCCACCTCAGCTTCGGCAACTACTCGCTGTACAAGGAAAACGAAGCGAATGGCGACTACCGGGTTCTCAATGCCGTCTCTGCTGGCCACGAGGCGTTGCAGCTCAACCTGTCCTGCAAGAATGAGCAACTCAGCGAGTTCTTCAACACCCGCGATGTGCGCATCGCGGTCTCCCACGCGATCAACCGCGATGAGATCAACGAGTTGGTCTGGAACGGCCTGTTGGTACCGCGCCAGTACAGCCCGCTCCCGATGTCGCCCAACTACTACCCGAAGCTCTCTGAAGCCTACATCGAGTACGATCCCGACAGGGCCAACGAACTGCTGGATGCCGCAGGCTACGCTGACAAGGGCGATGATGGCATTCGCCTGTTTGCAGATGGCACCCCCATCAGCTTCATCGTCGAGGGGACGGCCGAGGCGGGCACGCCGGAAGAAGACTCCGTGCAACTGGTTTGCCAGTACCTGGAGGCTGTCGGCATCAAGGCCACCTACAAGTACTTCGAGCGCTCCCTGTACAGCGAGCACTTCAACGCCAATGAAATCGAGGCAGCTTACTGGGGTGGCGACCGCACGGTCCTCCCGCTGGTCCCCGGCGCCATCATCTTCCGTGGTGTGCAGCCCGACCGGCCCTGGTGCCCCGGCTACGGCTTTTACTACAATGACCCTGAGGATCCCGTCGCCGTTAAGCCGCCGGATGATCACTTCATCTGGAAGATCTGGGACATCTGGGACAACCAGGTTGCGGTGGAACCCGATGCGGATATGCAGAACAAGCTATTCGAGGGTATTCTGGACATCTGGGCCGAGGAGTTGCCTATGATCGGCATCTTGGGTGAGAAACCCGCGCCTGTCGTTGCCAAGAATGGCTTCCTCAATGTTCTCCCGGGCATGCCCGTGGATGACACCACCGGCGACGAACAATTCCTGCAATCCGAGTCCTTCTTCTGGGACGATCCGGAAGCACACACCTAATTCATCTGGTAACATATGGAGGGTGGACTCCTTGTGGGGTCTACCCTCCAACTTGTGGGAGAGTGGGGAGTAGGGAATGGGAAGTAGGCGAAACACGGTTATTTCCCATTCCTTACTCCCTGACCCCTAATCCTTAATGACAGAGGTGAAGTATGTTAGGTTATATTCTCCGCCGTATTGCTATGATGATTCCTACCCTGGTCATCATCTCGATCATTTCTTTCGTCATCATCCAGCTTCCCCCAGGCGATTACTTGACGTCGTATGTAATGTCGTTGCGTGCGACTGGAGAAGCAGTGGATGAGATCGAAATCGAGAATCTCCGGCAAAGGTATGGGCTTGGGCAACCCGTCTACGTGCAATATTACAAATGGATATCCGGCATTATCTTGCGCGGAGATTGGGGCCAGTCGATGGAGTGGCGCAAGCCGGTGAAAGACTTGATTTGGGAACGTCTCGCCTTGACGGTGTTCCTGTCCTTGATTGCCATCTCCGTGAGCTGGTTTGTTGCCATTCCGGTGGGGGTGTTTTCGGCGGTGCACCAATATTCGATCCCCGATTACATCTTCTCGGCGCTCAGCTTTATCGGAACCGGGACGCCGGGGTTTATGCTTGCCATGGTGGTGATGTGGATTGCGATGCGCCAGTTCGGGATGAACGTCGGTGGCTTGTTCTCCGATGAGTATATCATGGCCCCGTGGAGCTGGGACAAGGTTGTCGATATGCTCAAGCATCTGTGGATTCCCGTTGTTGTGATTGCGATGGGAAGTACGGCCGGTAGCATCCGCACGACGCGCGCCAACGTGCTGGATGAGTTGAACAAATCGTACGTAGAAACCGCGCGCGCCAAGGGGTTGAAGGAGGGCAAGTTGACCTGGAAATATCCCGTGCGGGTGGCGATGAACCCCTTCTTCAGCACCGTGGGGTGGACGTTAGCCAGCCTGATTTCCGGGCAGACGCTGATCGCCGTGGTGCTCAGCTTGCAGACGAACGGCCCGATGATGTTGCGCGCGCTCAGATCCCAGGACATGTATTTGGCCGGCAGCTTTTTGTTCCTGACGAGTATTCTGACCGTGATCGGCACGTTGGTCTCCGACATTTTGCTTGCGTGGGTCGATCCCCGCATCCGCATGGAGGGTTAGTCATGACGACGCCAGAACCGCAAGATAGCGAACGACGCAATAGCGAACGACGCAATAGCGCCCGCAATGACCAGATTATGGCCGAGGAGGAGGCGTGCCCGCCCCCGACTGACGCGATGGAACCCCTCGAGATGCTCGAGGGTGAACCGGATGTCGAGAAGGAGGAAGAGCGGCTCTACGTTGCCGGTCAATGGCAATTGATGTGGTGGAAATTCCGCAAGCATAAAATGGCGCTCGTGGGAGCTGGTATTCTGATCATTTTCTATTTGATCGGCGCTTTTTGTGAATTTGTCGCACCTTACGATCCTGAAGCTTATTTTATCCGCTACAAACTGGCCCCGCCGACGCCAATTCGCATTTTCGATACCACCGGCAAGTTGCACGCGCCGTTTATCTACCAACGGGAGCGCACAAAAGACATGGAGACGCTGCGGGATATTTACACCGAGAATCCTGAAATCAGGTACCCCATTCATTTCTTTGTCAAAGCCGACACGCCTTATAAACTGTGGGGCATCTTGGAGACCGATATCAAGCTGTTTGGGTTAGCGCCCGGAACCGAAGACCAGCAGGTTTTACTCCTCGGGGCCGACCGGTTGGGCCGTGACCTTTTCTCGCGCCTCTGCTACGGTGCGCGCATCTCGCTTTCGATCGGCCTGGTCGGCGTGTTCTTGAGCCTGGTGCTTGGCATTGTGCTGGGAGGTATTTCCGGATATTACGGTGGTCGCATTGATTCGGTGATTCAACGCGTCATCGAGTTTATCCGTACCATGCCAACCATCCCTTTGTGGATGGCGCTTAGCGCGGCTTTGCCCGCCGACTGGCCTGTGCTACGGATGTACTTCGGCATTACGATCATCCTCTCGCTCATCGGGTGGACGGGGATGGCGCGGGTGATGCGCGGGCGCTTCCTGGCGTTGCGCCAGGAGGACTTCGTGCTGGCCGCGCGCCTCGGCGGATCAAGTGAGTTCCGCATCATTATCCGGCATATGGTCCCCTCCTTCTTGAGCCACATTATCGCCAGTCTAACGCTCTCGATCCCGCGTCAAATTCTGGGCGAGACGGGGCTGAGTTACATCGGCCTGGGATTGCGCGCGCCGGCCATCAGTTGGGGCGTGCTGCTGCAAGAGGGGCAAAATGTGCGCGCACTGGCTCAGGCTCCGTGGCTGCTGTTGGGCCCGGCGATTGCCGTTATTGTCACCGTCTTCGCCTTCAATTTCGTGGGCGACGGCTTGCGGGACGCGGCGGATCCATACGCGAGATAGTCAATAGTCGGATAGTCATTAGTCATATAGTCATATAGTCAGAGAGTCACGGAGTCAGAGCGTTGAATGCCCAAAGCAAGCATTCCTGACTGTCAGACTGATGACTACGCGACTAGCGACTACCTGACTAAACTAGGAGAACAACCGTGACGAATAACAGAGAATTACTGGTAGAAGTGAAGAACCTGCAGACGCATTTCTTTCTGGATGAAGGGACGGTGCGCGCGGTGGATGGGGCGGATTTCGTCATCCATCGTGGGGAGACACTGGGGGTGGTGGGAGAGAGTGGCTGTGGAAAAAGTGTGACAGCGCGCTCGATCCTCAACATCGTGCCCAAGCCGGGGAAGACGGTGGGGGGCGAGATCCTGTATCACCGCAAGCAGGGTGGCGTGAAGCAGACGCTCGATCTCATGCAGATGGGCGCACAGAGCGACGAGATGCGCAATATTCGCGGGGCAGAGATCGCGATGGTGTTTCAGGAGCCGATGACGTCGCTGAGTCCGGTGCATACAATTGGAAATCAGATCGGGGAAGCGATCCGGTTACATCAGGGGTTGGACAAGGAAGCGGCGCGGGAGTTGGCGATCGAGATGCTGGACTTAGTGGGGATGCCGCTGCCGGACCGGACGATCGACCAGTACTCGCACCAGTTGAGCGGCGGGATGCGCCAGCGGGCGATGATCGCGATGGCGCTATCGTGCCATCCGAGTCTGTTGATCGCGGATGAGCCGACGACGGCGCTGGATGTGACGACGGAGGCGCAAATCCTGTCACTGATGCGACGATTGCAGGATGAGCTAGGTATGGCGATCATGTACATCACGCACAACCTGGGCGTCATCGCGCAGATGGCGGAGAACGTGGTGGTGATGTATATGGGCAAGGTGGTGGAGCAGGCAGACGTGGACACGATCTTCTACAATCCGCAGCACCCCTATACGCAGGCGCTGTTGCAGTCGATTCCACGGCTGGGGCAAAAGACCGCGCAGCGCGGCGCTGAGCGACGGCGGTTGGCGTCGATCCGCGGGATGGTGCCGGACCCGTATGCGCTGCCGAAAGGGTGTCCCTTCCACCCGCGGTGCAGCCAGAAGATCGCGGGGCAATGCGATCAGATGGAACCGCAGATGATCGAAGTTGCGCCAGGCCACAAGGTCCGCTGTCTGAGCTGTAGCGGCGTCTAGTCGACATTATTCAACGCGAATCTTCGCGCAAAACCCGAGGAAAACAACTATGGCTGAAGCACTTAAGAATACGACCTCTGAAAATGCAGGCGCGGCTGTAGCGACTGCCGTTCCCGAATCGCGCAATCCAGTCCTCCTTGAAGTGAAGGGTTTGAAGAAGCATTTTCCCATTCGGAAAGGTTTTCTCGTCACGAAGACCGTCGGTCACGTCAAGGCGGTGGATGGGGTGAACTTCTTCATCCGCGAGAAGGAGACGTTGGGGCTGGTGGGAGAAAGCGGTTGTGGCAAGACGACCACGGGCCGCCTGATCCTGCGGGCCTACGAACCCACGGCGGGGGAAGTCTGGTTCAACGACCGGAAGATGGGCCTTATCAATGTCCCGGATTTGGAAAAACACGAACTCAAGTTGCTGCGGCAGAACATGCAGATGATCTTCCAGGATCCCTATTCCTCGCTTAACCCGCGGATGACGCTGCTGCAGATCGTGGGCGAGCCGCTGCTGGTGAACGGCGTCGCCAAGGGCGGCGAACTTCAGGATCGGGTGGCGGAACTGCTGCACGTTGTAGGGCTGCGCCCGGAGTATATGACGCGCTATCCACACGCCTTCAGCGGTGGGCAGCGGCAGCGCATCGGTGTGGCGCGCGCCTTGGCGTTGAACCCGCAGTTGGTGGTGTGCGACGAGCCGGTGTCGGCGCTGGATGTGTCGATCCAGGCGCAGACGCTGAACCTGCTGCAAGACCTGCAAGAGCAGTTCGGGCTGACCTATCTATTCATATCGCACGATCTGAGCGTGGTGGAACACATCAGTGACCGGATCGCGGTGATGTACGTAGGAAAGTTGGTGGAAGCGGCGACGACGTTTGCGTTGTTCCAGCGTCCTTTGCATCCCTACACGGAAGCGCTGCTATCGGCGGTGCCGAAACCGGATCCCCGCCAGCGCACCGAGGCGATCGTGCTCCAGGGCGACGTTGCGGATCCTGCGAATCCGCCGAGTGGCTGCTACTTCCACCCGCGCTGCCGGTATGCGGTGGACAAGTGTGCGATCGAGGAACCCGAGTTACGCGAACTCGAGCCGGAGCACTATGTGAGCTGTCATCGCGCCGAAGAACTCCAGCTTATGGGTGTTTTGGGTAGAGTTACAACTTAGCTTTTTTGAGAGGAGGATGCTTATAAGTTTATGCAGTCTGCGAAAAATCACAGTGTCTTTACTTTTTTACAATGCATTACTCGATACTCAATACTCAATGGAGGTTAAATTATGAAGGAGAGAGGTAAGTTAACGCGTCGTGAGTTCATTCAGCTGTCTGCGTTGACCGCGGCAGGCGTGGTGATGACGGCGTGCGGTGGTAAAGCGACAGAAGCCCCGGCAACCGAAGCCCCGGCAACGAAGGAAGCTGCTCCCGAACCAACCGCTGTTCCGGAGTCGAAATACGGCGAGGCTCCTGCACTCGCTGAGATGGTTGCGGCTGGAACGCTTCCTTCAGTGGACGAGCGTTTGCCGCTCGATCCGGTGGTGCACACGCCGGTAGAGGAAGTGGGAGAGTATGGCGGCACCTGGCATCGCGCGGCGGTTGGTCCCGGCGATGTGCAATTGGTGGCGCGTTTGCCCTATGAAAACTGGGTTCGTTGGGACATGATGGGTTCGACAATGGTGCCCAATCTGATGAAGGCTTGGGACATCTCCGATGACGGTACGGTTTACACCTTCTATCTGCGCCAGGGGATGAATTGGTCGGATGGTGTGCCATTCACTGCCGATGATATTATGTTCCTCTTCAACGACCATTGGGGAAACGAAGAAATCTCTCCCAATGGTGTTCCTTCCTGGCTGAAGGTTCAGGGGGAGCCGGTCAAGGCCGAGAAAGTTGACGATTACACCGTCCGGCTTACCTTTGCTGGCCCCAATGGTTTGTTTATGACGCTGTTGGCTTCGGCCAACGGCCTCACGATGTTCCGCTGCGCGCATTATCTCAAACAATTCCACGCTGCCTACACCGACAAGGCCGAGTTGGAAACCGCGGCACAGGAAGCCGGTCTGGAATTCTGGTACCAGTATTACAACAATAAGGGAGGCGATGTCAACCGCGTCCGCGACGAACTCGATCTCCCCACCATCTTCGCGTGGAAAGCCAAAGTTACACCCCCTACCTCGCCCACGGTCTTCGAGCGCAACCCGTACTACTGGAAGGTTGACACGGCGGGCAATCAGCTCCCCTACATTGATACGATTGAGCACCAACTGGTTGAAGATGCTGAGGTGCTGAACCTCAAGGCTGTTGCCGGCGAGTTGGATATGCAATTGCGTCACATCAACTTCGCCAACTACCCGTTGTTCCAGGATAGTAAGGAGCAGGGTGACTACCGGGTGCTGCAATGGGTACGCGGCTATATCACCGACACGGTCATTGCCCCCAACGTTGTGCATAAGGATCCCGTAATGCGGGAAATCCTGGGTGACAAGCGCTTCCGCTGGGCGCTCTCGGCCGGTATCAACCGCGAGGAAATCATCGAATCGGTCTACCTGGGCATGGCCGAACCGAACCAGGTTTCTCCATTGTCTACCTCACCCTTCTATTCCGAGGCGCAGGCGAAGAACCGTCTGGAGTACGACGTTGACCTGGCGAACAGCCTGCTCGACGAAATGGGGCTGACCGAGAAGGATGCGGAAGGGTATCGCCTGCGCCCGGATGGCGCGCGTTTGACCATCAATTACGAATACGCACCGGTCTTTGGCGCCTGGGGCGACATCGGCGAGTTGCTGACTGCGCAATGGAAGCTGTTGGGCATCGATTTGACCGTGACCCAGGAAGAGCGCACGTTGTTCTACGAGCGCAAAGCTGCTAATGAACACGACTTGGGTGTTTGGACGGGTAACGGTGAGTTCAACCCGCTTATTGGTCCACGCTGGTTCCTGCCTCTTGACGATGAGTCTATCCAGGCTATTCCCTACGCGCGTTGGTTCAACACCAACGGAGCTGAGGGAGAAGAGCCGCCTGTCGGTAGCGACATCCGCAAGACCCGCGAGATCTACGAGGAAATCAAGGTCACGGTGGATCCCGAAAAGCAGAAAGAACTCTGGAGCCAGATTAATGACCTGAACCAAGAAAACCTCTTTGTGATCGGTGTTGCTACTGCGCCGCCGGAACTGGTCATCGTTAAGAACAACTTCCGCAATGTGCCGGATGTTGCCGTGAGTGACTGGAACCTCTTGACGCCGGGTGCCACAGCGCCGGAGCAATACTTCATCAAGCAGTAATTGTCGTATGTGCTTTAGCGTGCGTCGCGAACGGCATTTCTAGTTGTGCGTTTTGGGTAGACGGTAGACAGGTTCTCGGGCTTTCCGAGTCCCGTTTACCGTCTACCGTCTACCGTCTACTGTCTACTGTCGAAAGGAGTGCCCAAATGCTCGGCTACATTCTGCGTCGGATATTTTTGCTGATTCCTACACTGATCGGGATTACCATTGTCGCGTTTATCATCATTGAACTTCCCCCCGGTGATTACTTGACCGCGCACGTCATGAACCTGGCAGCCGGTGGTGACGTGGTGGATCAGGAGCAAGTTGAAGCCTTGAGACGCCAGTATGGTCTGGATTTACCGCTGCATCTTCGTTATCTCCATTGGATGGGCAATATGTTCAGAGGGGATTTCGGACGTTCTTTTGAATGGAACATGCCGGTCTCGGACTTAATTTGGGAACGCTTGGCAATAACCCTCGCCATCACGGTGACGACGCTGCTTTTTACCTGGGTGGTGGGTTTTGCCGTCGGCACGTATTCGGCGACGCACCAGTATTCGTTCTTCGACTACTTGTTTACCAGCCTTGGTTTCATCGGATTAGGGACGCCGGATTTCATGATTGCACTGGTATTGCTGTGGTTGGCTTTCTCTATGTTTGGCGTCAACCTTACCGGTCTGTTCTCCCCGGAATTTCAATCTGCACCATGGAGTTTTGCGAAGGTGATCGATATGTTCAGGCATATGTGGGTCCCGTTGGTCATCTTGGGGACAGGTGGAACGGCTGGCATGGCGCGGACGATGCGCGCCAATCTGCTGGACGAACTGCAGAAGCCCTATGTTGAAACGGGGCGTGCTAAGGGGTTGAAAGAATGGCGGCTGATCTTCAAATATCCAGTGCGGGTGGCGCTGAATCCCTTTATCAGTACAGCGGGATGGGCGCTGCCGGGCTTGATTTCCGGCGCGACCATCGTTTCGGTGGTGTTGGGATTGCCGACGGCTGGCCCGTTGTTATTGAAGGCGCTGATGGGACAGGATATGTATCTGGCAGCCAGTTTTGTGATGCTGTTGAGCGTGTTGACGGTCATCGGTACATTAGTTTCGGATATTCTGTTGGCCTTTGTCGATCCGCGCATTCGTTATGGATCGCGCTGATATTCCTGGAGAAAACAATGACGACTGAAGATCAGAACAATGTGGAATGTCTAGAGCCTGTGGCTGATGATGTGACTGTGCCTGAATCCGAGGTGTTTGAAGAGACGCCGCCGGTTGTGGGAGAAGAAGAGCGCATCTATGTTGCTTCTCAGTGGCAATTGATGTGGTGGAAGTTCCGCCGACACAAAATGGCGTTGGTGAGTATTGGACTGTTGGTGATCATTTATTTTATCACCGCGTTCTGCAGCTTCCTGGCACCTTATGACCCGCATCGCTACGATGTACAATATGCGTATGCGCCGCCGCAATTGCCGCACTTTATCGACAAAGAGGGCGTGCATTTCCCCCCTTACGTCTACGGATTGAAGGGCGAACGTGATATGGAGACGCTGCGCATCGTCTTCGAGATTGATGAGTCACAGAAGCTCCCGCTGAAATTCTTCACGCACGGGGATCCGTACAAATTCTGGGGAATATGGCCCACGGATGTGCGTCTGTTTGGGTTGGAAACCAATGATGAGGTTGTATTTATCCTGGGGGCTGATCGCCTGGGGCGTGACAACCTGTCACGTATCCTGGTGGGAACGCGTATTTCCAGCACCATTGGTTTGGTCGGCGTGACAATTAGCTTTGTACTCGGTATCTTGTTGGGCGGGATTTCCGGATATTACGGTGGCACAATCGATACCATCATTCAACGCGTGATCGAGTTTATTCGGTCTATCCCAAGCATTCCTTTGTGGCTGGCGCTGAGTGCTGCCGTACCGAAAGATTGGCCGGTCCTTAGGGTGTACTTTATGATCACGATCATTCTCTCGCTGATTGGCTGGACGGGGCTTGCGCGGGTGGTGCGTGGGCGCTTCCTGGCGTTGCGCCAGGAGGACTTCGTGCTGGCGGCGCGCCTGGCGGGCTCTTCGGAGTTCCGCATTATCGTCCGGCATATGGTCCCCTCATTCTACAGCCACATCATCGCGTCGATCACGTTAGCTATTCCCCGTATGATCCTCAGCGAAACCAGTTTGAGCTACCTGGGATTGGGGATTCGTCCTCCGGCGATCAGTTGGGGCGTATTGCTTCAAGAAGCACAGAACTTGCGGGCTATCTCGATGGCCCCGTGGTTGCTCATCCCGGGTTTGTTCGTGATCATCACCGTTTTGGCCTTCAATTTCGTGGGTGACGGTTTGCGTGATGCAGCGGATCCATACGCGAGATAGTTGAAAGTTTCAAGTTGAAAGTTGGACGTAGGATTGTAAGCTAACTTGCAACTTGTAACCTGCAACTTGAAACTGACCTAGGAGAACAACCGTGACGAATAACAGAGAATTACTGGTAGAAGTGAAGAACCTGCAGACGCATTTCTTTCTGGATGAAGGGACGGTGCGCGCGGTGGATGGGGCGGATTTCGTCATCCATCGTGGGGAGACACTGGGGGTGGTGGGAGAGAGTGGCTGTGGAAAAAGTGTGACAGCGCGCTCGATCCTCAACATCGTGCCCAAGCCGGGGAAGACGGTGGGGGGCGAGATCCTGTATCACCGCAAGCAGGGTGGCGTGAAGCAGACGCTCGATCTCATGCAGATGGGCGCACAGAGCGACGAGATGCGCAATATTCGCGGGGCAGAGATCGCGATGGTGTTTCAGGAGCCGATGACGTCGCTGAGTCCGGTGCATACAATTGGAAATCAGATCGGGGAAGCGATCCGGTTACATCAGGGGTTGGACAAGGAAGCGGCGCGGGAGTTGGCGATCGAGATGCTGGACTTAGTGGGGATGCCGCTGCCGGACCGGACGATCGACCAGTACTCGCACCAGTTGAGCGGCGGGATGCGCCAGCGGGCGATGATCGCGATGGCGCTATCGTGCCATCCGAGTCTGTTGATCGCGGATGAGCCGACGACGGCGCTGGATGTGACGACGGAGGCGCAAATCCTGTCACTGATGCGACGATTGCAGGATGAGCTAGGTATGGCGATCATGTACATCACGCACAACCTGGGCGTCATCGCGCAGATGGCGGAGAACGTGGTGGTGATGTATATGGGCAAGGTGGTGGAGCAGGCAGACGTGGACACGATCTTCTACAATCCGCAGCACCCCTATACGCAGGCGCTGTTGCAGTCGATTCCACGGCTGGGGCAAAAGACCGCGCAGCGCGGCGCTGAGCGACGGCGGTTGGCGTCGATCCGCGGGATGGTGCCGGACCCGTATGCGCTGCCGAAAGGGTGTCCCTTCCACCCGCGGTGCAGCCAGAAGATCGCGGGGCAATGCGATCAGATGGAACCGCAGATGATCGAAGTTGCGCCAGGCCACAAGGTCCGCTGTCTGAGCTGTAGCGGCGTCTAGTCGACATTATTCAACGCGAATCTTCGCGCAAAACCCGAGGAAAACAACTATGGCTGAAGCACTTAAGAATACGACCTCTGAAAATGCAGGCGCGGCTGTAGCGACTGCCGTTCCCGAATCGCGCAATCCAGTCCTCCTTGAAGTGAAGGGTTTGAAGAAGCATTTTCCCATTCGGAAAGGTTTTCTCGTCACGAAGACCGTCGGTCACGTCAAGGCGGTGGATGGGGTGAACTTCTTCATCCGCGAGAAGGAGACGTTGGGGCTGGTGGGAGAAAGCGGTTGTGGCAAGACGACCACGGGCCGCCTGATCCTGCGGGCCTACGAACCCACGGCGGGGGAAGTCTGGTTCAACGACCGGAAGATGGGCCTTATCAATGTCCCGGATTTGGAAAAACACGAACTCAAGTTGCTGCGGCAGAACATGCAGATGATCTTCCAGGATCCCTATTCCTCGCTTAACCCGCGGATGACGCTGCTGCAGATCGTGGGCGAGCCGCTGCTGGTGAACGGCGTCGCCAAGGGCGGCGAACTTCAGGATCGGGTGGCGGAACTGCTGCACGTTGTAGGGCTGCGCCCGGAGTATATGACGCGCTATCCACACGCCTTCAGCGGTGGGCAGCGGCAGCGCATCGGTGTGGCGCGCGCCTTGGCGTTGAACCCGCAGTTGGTGGTGTGCGACGAGCCGGTGTCGGCGCTGGATGTGTCGATCCAGGCGCAGACGCTGAACCTGCTGCAAGACCTGCAAGAGCAGTTCGGGCTGACCTATCTATTCATATCGCACGATCTGAGCGTGGTGGAACACATCAGTGACCGGATCGCGGTGATGTACGTAGGAAAGTTGGTGGAAGCGGCGACGACGTTTGCGTTGTTCCAGCGTCCTTTGCATCCCTACACGGAAGCGCTGCTATCGGCGGTGCCGAAACCGGATCCCCGCCAGCGCACCGAGGCGATCGTGCTCCAGGGCGACGTTGCGGATCCTGCGAATCCGCCGAGTGGCTGCTACTTCCACCCGCGCTGCCGGTATGCGGTGGACAAGTGTGCGATCGAGGAACCCGAGTTACGCGAACTCGAGCCGGAGCACTATGTGAGCTGTCATCGCGCCGAAGAACTCCAGCTTATGGGTGTTTTGGGAAAAGTGACGCAATAGTTTGAACACGCTATATCTTGACAGTTGAATTGTAAGACGTAATGCGTGAGAAGCACCTGGCCTTTCACGCATTACGTTTGACAACTGATTATGAAAATCCTACTTTTATTCCCCCCGCATTGGGTCCCGGCGATGCCGCACCTGGCCTTGCCGACCCTCACCGCTTACCTGCGCGCTCATGGTGTTGAGGTCATCCAGCGCGATCTGAACGTTGAATTCTTTGATGCTCTCCTCACGCGCGATGCTCTGGAGGATGCGCAGGCGCGTTTGCGTGAGCAGCTGCCTTCCGCACCGCCTGCGATCTCCTCTGTGCTGCACGCAGCTTTGGAGGATATCCCGCGATTGGCTGCTCAAGTGGAGGGCGCCAAAGCCGTCTTCCGTAGCCCGGATTTTTTCGATGGCGCGATCAGTCTGCCGGCGTTTCTCACCCTCGCGCAAAGCCTCGACCTGGTTTCGTTGCCCTTTGCGCCCACAGCGGTCGGCTTGACGAATTTCCGGTCGCCCGTTCCGGCGGATAGCAGCCATAGCCTGCTGCGCATCGTGGGCGATCCACAACGCAACATCTTCCACAAATTCTTCCGCGAACGCGTGCTTCCCGACATCGTCCGCGAGCAACCGGACATCATCGGCATTTCCATTCCCACATTGGATCAGATGATTGCCGGGATGACACTTGGGCATTTGATCAAGGCGGCTGGATTGCCCTGTCACGTGACCGTCGGCGGCCCGCATATCTCGATGCTGCGCGAGCAACTGCCGGAAGTTCCAGAGATCTTTCAGTCGTTCGATAGCGCCATCGTCTTTGACGGGGAAACAGCATTGCTACGTCTGGCGGAAGCCCTGGATGGCGATGGCGATCTCTCCAAGGTGCCTAACTTGATTTACCGCGCCAAGCACGACAACGATATTGTGCGCAGTACGCCAGTGGTGGTCGAACCGCATCCCAACCTGTTGCCTGATTTTGATGGCCTGCCGTTGGAGCGTTACCTGGTTCCGTCGCCGGTATTGCCTTTGTTGAGCGCGCACGGCTGTTATCACGGCAAATGTGGTTTCTGCAACGTGGGGTACGGCGGGCCGGGCACGTTCAGCCAACTGGATGCCGATCTCGTGGTCGAGCATATGTTAGCGCTTCGCGAGAAGTACGGCGCGCGTCATATCTTCTTTGCCGATGAAGCGATGACGCCGCGTAACCTCAAGGTGATGTCCACACAGCTGGTCGAAGCGGATTCGCCAGTGCATTGGTGCGGCTGCGTGCGCTTCGACGCCGGACTGACGCGCGACCTGCTGGAGCACATGGCGCAGGGCGGTTGCCGGATGCTGCTCTTCGGCCTGGAAACCGCTTCCGAGCGGACGATAAAGCGCATGGTCAAAGGAACGCAACTGCCGGTGATGAGCCGCATTCTGCGCGACAGCGCCGCTGCCGGGATCTGGAACCACACCTTTTTCTTCTTCGGTTTTCCCGGTGAGACGATGGCGGAGGCGCAGGAGACGGTCAATTTCGTTTACGCGCACCAGGATGCGATTCATTCGGCCTCGCCGGGCGCATTTCTCCTCGAGCGCTACTCGCCGGTTGCGTGTGCCCCCAAGAAGTACGGCGTGACGATTCAGGATGATCCTGACCGCGATTTAGCCATTTACTTCGACTATGACGTAGCCTCCGGGCTAGACGAGCCGATGGCTGACAACCTGGCTTCGCGACTGATCGATGTACTGCCGAAGAAGCAGTTCGGGCAGTTCTATATGCACGACAGTTATCGCTTGCTCTACGCCGGTGACTTACAAGAAAAAGGACGGTCATTGCCTTTGTGGCTGGGCTGACGCAAAGTCACATTGTTCACCGCTAAAGGGCTGAAATTCATTTAAAATTTCAGCCCTTTGGTGTCACAATATAAGTTACTTATGATTGTGCCGGATTTTGCGGCTAAAGCCGCTTTTAGAAAGGGTGTTTTTTCGTTTGCGGGCAC
>JBNGDO010000063.1:0-26124 GCA_049975385.1 Anaerolineae bacterium
CACTGGCTACTGCTGCGGACCATTATATAGCAACCTCCGGGAATTGCTGGTACAATACAAAGATGCTGAGGTACTTTCTTTGTGGCGAAAGGGTCTAGAAATCGCTGAACGCATTGAGGCTAAAGGAAAAGTAATCGCCATGAGTACTGTTCTGGCTCTGGTGGAAGGGCAAACAGGAGCGGAGGAAAAAGCTCAGGAATTGTTGAGGCTGAGCGACCAAGAATTGACAAGGCTCGATATCAATCCGCAAATGCGTAGCTTCCTGGCGTTAATTATGCAAATGGTGGATCAGGGAAAATATCCGATGTGATATATTGAGTGGAAGATCCGCACGCGGATTGGGTGCGTGATTGGTTAGCGGCGTTACCGTAGGGGCGAGGCATCCCCCTGTTGGTATTAGATCGACACGGGGTTTCTGGGCCCCCATGCCCCATCGCAGTCCCAGGTGAATGTGGGGAGCCCCTACCCCGCCACGGTGCACGCGTCGCGCAACGAACAAACACGCCGCGCACATCCCCCTATCGGTATTGGATCGACATGGGGCTTCTGCGTCCCCATGCCCCGTCGCGGTCACAGGTGAATGTAGGGATGCCTCGCCCCTACCCCACCACGGCACACGTCCCGTTCAACGAATGAACGCGCGGTATACATTCCCATTCGTTCGCCATTCGTGGTCGGCCCGGCCCGCACTATTTGCCTCTCACATCACCTGTGCTATCATCACGAATCATAATTCGCAATTCGTAATCCGTGATGCATACAGTGAGAAAATACTATGACAAATCCATTAACCGGCAAAGACTTATTGTTGGCTACCCTACGCCACGAACCGACGCCCGCGATTCCGTGGGTGCCGTTCGCGGGCGTCCACACGGGCAAGCTCAAGGGCTACACCGCGCAGGAGGTGCTCACCGACGGCGACAAGCTGTTCGAGGCGCTGCTCGCCGTCAACCAGACGTACGACCCGGACGGGCAACCCGTGGTCTTCGACCTGCAAATCGAGGCGGAAATTCTCGGCTGCGATCTGGTGTGGGTGGAGAAAGGGCCTCCGACCGTCGCCACACATCCATTAGCCACCACAATGAGAGTTCCCACCCATTTACCAGAAGCTGGCGACGGTCGGCTGCCACTGATCCTCGACGTGATGCGGCGGATGAAGGCTGCCGTCGGTGCCCACACCGCGCTCTACGGGCTGATCACCGGGCCGTTCACGCTCGCGTCGCACCTGCGCGGCACGGAAATCTTTATGGATATGTTCGACCATCCCGACTTCCTGCGCGACCTGCTGGCGTTTGGGCGCGACGTGGCGCAGCGGATGGCATCGCTCTATATCGAAGCGGGGATGGACGTGATCGCAGTGGTGGATCCGCTCGTGTCGCAGGTGTCGCCGCGCCACTTCACCAAGCTCCTCAGCGCGCCGTTCAGCGAGGTGTTCGCCTTCATCCGCGAACGGGGCGCATACTCGTCGTTCTTCGTCTGCGGGGACGCGACCAAGAACATCGAGCCGATGTGCCACACCGGGCCGGATTCCATCTCAGTGGACGAGAACATCGACCTCGTCGCCGCCAAGCGCATCACCGACGCGCACAATCTCACCATCGGCGGCAACATCCCGCTCACCACGCGGATGCTCCTCGGTTCGCAGCAGGACAACATGAAGTTCGTGGCGGATTTGCTCGCGCAGATCGACCCGCACAACTTCATCCTCGCGCCGGGCTGCGATATGCCCTATGACGTGCCGGTGGAGAACGTCGTCGGCGTGCTGCAGGCCGTCCGCGACCCGGAGGCGACGCGCGCGATGCTCACCAACTATCACGCAGAAGAACTCGACCTGGACGCCGTCATCCTGCCGGACTACGCGGCGCTGGAAAAGCCGCTCGTCGAAGTCTTCACGCTCGACTCGGACACGTGTTCCGCGTGCGGCTACATGCGGGACGCCGCCATCCGCGCCACCGACGAGCTGGCAGGCGCGGCGGATATGGTCGAATACAAATTCACGCAGAAGGAGAACGTCGCCCGCGTCGTCAAAATGGGCGTCAAGAACCTGCCGAGTATCTACATCAACGGGGAGTTGGCGTATTCGTCCATCATCCCCAGCAACCGGGAGTTGGTGGAGAGAATCAGCGAGAAAGCGAATGAGCGAATGGGCGAATAGCGAATTACGAGTTACGAGTTGTGACTACCTGACTATTTGACTAACGACTACAGAACTACAGGACTAAACGACGCTTGCATAGGTAGGAAAATAGCATACAATGCGTTGCGGAATGCAGCGCTAAAATCCAATGACATGCTGAGAACCAATACCTGATTACCAGTTACTGGTTACCAATTACTAACCTAAGGAGTGAATGATGATCGTTACAACCAAACAACTCTTTGCGCATGCCTATGGCAAATACGCCATCGGCGCTTACAATATCAACAACCTCGAACAGACGATGGGGTTGTTCCGTGGCAACATTGACAGCAAGGCCCCCTTCATCGTCCAGATCAGCCGGGGCGCGCGCGCCTACACGCACAAGCTGATGTTGGAAGGCTTGATCCGCAGTGCGGAAGACGTCTTCCCCGATGCCATTTTTGCCGTCCACCTGGATCACGGTGACGAAGAAACCTGCTACGACTGCATCAACAGCGGCTTCTACAGTTCGGTGATGATCGACGCCAGCCACGAGGATTTCGACACCAACGTCGCCATCACGAAGCGCGTGGTGGATGCGGCGCACGCGAAGGGCATCGTCGTCGAGGCCGAGTTGGGCCAATTGGGTGGCGTGGAGGAACACGTCAAAGTGGACGAGGCCAACGCTAAGCTGACCGATCCCGATCAGGCCAAAGCATTCGTCGAACGCACCGGCTGCGATTCGCTGGCCTGCGCCATCGGCACCAGCCACGGCGCGTTCAAGTTCACGGGCACGCAGGGCCTGCACTTCGACGTGCTGGCCGAGATTCAGGCGCAGTTGCCGGGATTCCCGCTGGTGATGCACGGCAGCAGCTCGGTGCCACAGGAAGAAGTGGCGCGCATCAATGCGGCCGGCGGCGACCTCAAAGGGGCCAAGGGCGTGGATGCAACGCAGTTCCGGCGCGCCGCCGAGTTGGGCGTGACCAAGATCAACATCGACACGGATGGTCGCCTGGTGTGGACGCGCGTCCACCGCGAATACTTCATCGAACATCCGGAAAACTTCGACCTGCGCCCGATTGGCAAGGTCTTCATGTCCGAGTACGCGAAGTTCATCGCCAACAAAAACGAATTGCTCGGCAGCGCGGGCCAGTTGGAAGCCGTGCGCGAGATGCTCAAAGGCTAGGCATAGGGAGGATAGACTCATGGAAAAAGTTTTGGACGTTATTCGTGAAGGCATCATGGAAGGCGATATGCCCTTGACCCAGGAAAAGGTGCAGGAAGCCATCGACGCCGGCATTGCGCCGGGTGATATTTTGCAGGAAGGGCTGGTCTCGGCGATGGCCGAGGTCGGACGGCTCTTCGAGGAGGGCGAGTACTTCGTCCCGGAGATGCTGATCGCGGCGCGCGCGATGAAGGCCGGTCTGGCGCTGCTGCGCCCGCTGCTGGTCGAGGCCGACGTGAAGCCGGCGGGCAAGGTTGCCGCCGGAACCGTCAAGGGCGACCTGCACGACATCGGCAAGAACCTCGTCTGCATGATGTTGGAAGGCGCGGGTTTCGAGATCGTGGACCTGGGCGTTGATGTTGGGCCGGACAAATTCCTGGACGCGGTCGTCAACCAAGGTGTGGATATCATCGCGATGTCGGCGCTGCTGACCACGACCATGCCGAATATGAAGGTTACGGTGGACGCGATCGAGGAAGCCGGCGCGCGGGATAGCGTGAAGGTCATCATCGGCGGCGCGCCGGTGACGGACGCTTACGCCGCCGAAATCGGCGCTGACGGTTACGCGCCCGACGCCAGCCGGGCGGTGGCGCTGGCGAAATCATTGGTTGCTGCGTAAAAGCGTTTAGCGATCAGCGGCCAGCTTTCAGCTAGAACAACCGAGTCCATTCAGGGTGACTGAATGGACTCGGTATTTGTTTGAGCGGCAATCTCGCGTTCAATTCTACGTCGTCGCGCCGCGATAGAAAACGTGAGGCCAAGCGGCGTCAGACAGAAAATGCTATAGGCAACGAGTACATAAACAGGCATTGTCCTTTCTCCTATCCGCTACGTCGCATCATCATGCCAGCGCAAAGCGGCCAACCGATCTTTGGCTTGTTCCAAAGCCATGCGCTGCCGCAACAGCGTCACGTACACCAACGTAAACGCCGCGATGGAAACGAGCAGCGTGTGGATCATCTTCGAAGCAATCGCCATCCCCTCGCTGGAGACGACCTGGGGATGGATGGTGCGCCACCAGCGGATGGCAAACCACGAGAGCGGCACGGTGACGAAGGCGGCGATGCCATACACGGCAGCAAAACGTGCCTCGCGTTCCGGGCTGAGCACCGATCCACGCAGCATCACATAAGCGACGTACAGCAACCACTGCACCGCCGAGATGGTCAGGCGCGGTTCCCACGTCCAATATGTCCCCCACGCCGGTTTCGCCCACAACATCCCGGTGACCAACGTCATCGAAATAAACACCAACCCGACTTCTGCCGACGAGAAAGCAAGGATGTCCCAACGCCGGCTGTTGGTGGCGAGGTAACTAATGCCGCCCACAAAAGTCACGAAGAAGCCGAAGAAGCCCACCCAGGCCGACGATACGTGGAAGTAGAAGATACGCTGGACCTCGCCCATCGTCGCTTCACGTGGCGCATAGAGAAAGACCATGCTCAGCGCGACGAGAAAGACAACAACGCTCAGTCCTACCAAAACACCGTTCACCAGGTTCTTCTTCGCCATAAATCCTCCACGAGTCGTCCCAAGTCAAAGGTCGAAAAAAAATCCGTTGACCTCACTCTTCAACCACATAGCCAAACGTCAGGAGTGACACCGCGATAATGAGCAAGTTGTAGACCACGAGAATTTGTCCCCATCCGCCGATCTCGGCCCAGGTCGCCCCTTCGATCAGCGCGCCGGTCGCTTTAACGGCAGCGATGAGCAGCGGCGTCAGCAATGGCAAGAGCAGGATCGGCAGCATCACCTCGCGGGCGCGGGTATTCACGGCGATGGCCGCTAACAACGTGCCAACAGCAGCATACGCCACCGTCCCCAGGAGCAACGTCAGCAGCACCCCGCCGCGCAGAAAAGCCACGTCGAACATTATCATCGCCAGCGGAACCAACACAAGTTCTACGGCAAGCATAAGCGTCAGGTTGCCCAACGCTTTGCCAAAGAAGAGCGCCGCGCGATCCACTGGCGCTAAGAGCAGCCCTTCGATGCCGCCGGTCTGCTGCTCCCGCGCCATCGAACGACTCAGTCCAAGCGTGCTGGCGAACGCAATGGTCGCCCAGAGGACACCCGGCGCGGCTGCCTGGGCTAGCGATCCGCGCAAATCCAGCGCAAAACTGAAAATTAGTAATGCCAATACGGCAAAGACAAACATCGCGCTGAAAATTTCACGCGTGTGTAACTCGGCAGCAATGTCCTTGGCGACGATGGCCCAGACCTGGCGGAAAAAAACAGGTTGCGGGTTGTGGGTTGCGGGTTGCAGGTTACTGGTCGCTGGTTGCTGAGGGCTGAAGGCTGAGGGCTGACCGCTGATCGCTGCTTTGCTCACCAACTCACGGTATAGAGCTGGGAAGGTCGCTGCGTCGGTGTGCGGAGCGTCGTAGACAATGCGCCCACGATTCAGGACGACGGCGCGCCGGTTCAAGGTCACATCGCTTTGCAGGTTGTGCGACGTGAGCAGCAGGGTACAACCTTCGTCGGTCAAATCGGTGAGCAACGCCGTCAGGGCATCGGCGGCGAGCGGATCGAGGCCGGTGTAGGGCTCGTCCAACAGCACCAATGGCGGTTGGTGCAATACCGCACGCGCCACCGCCAACCGCTGTTGCATCCCCCGCGAGTACGTGCGGACGAGGTCGTGGCGGCGCGCGGTCAGCCCCACCCGTTCGAGCAAAGTATCGATGCGCGCTTCCGCGTCGGGGATGGCGTACATCCGGGCGTAAAACGCGAGGTTCTGCTCGGCGGTGAGATCGTCATACAGGAGCGTGCGGTGCGAGAGGAAGCCAATATACTGGCGCACGTCCGCACCGGCCTTCGCGGGATCCAACCCGGCGATGCGCATTTCTCCGGATGTGGGACGCGCCAGTGTCGCCAGGATGCGCAGGAGGGTCGTTTTGCCGGCCCCGTTCGGCCCACAGAGGACGACGCACTCACCGGGCGCGACGTGCAAATCGACGCCAGCCAACGCCCGGCGTGGCCCAAAGGATTTGGTAAGTCGACTAACCTCGATCATCGTCGTGGCGCAGGCGGCGCTTTTTTCCAGCCGTCGAGGAGATGCAGAACCGCCAGGCGAGGATGCCGCAGCAGCATGCGCGGCCCGGCATAGCGCATCACCGCACGGACCTTTTCCCGCATCTCCGGCTTGTAACAATGGATCGGGCATTTGGCGCACGTGGGTTTGCGGTCTTGATAAGGACAATGCTCAAGCCGCTTTCGCGCATACGCCATCAGGGCTTCACACTCAGCACACAGATCATCCGCAGCCGCAGCGTGATGATCGCGGCAGTACAAATCAATCATCGCCGCGATCGTCTTCTCTTCGCGGAGCATACGCGGATGTCGATCGGTCACAATCACCTCAGTCCTGCAACAGCGCGGCGAGTTGTTGTTTGAGCGCTTCGCGTTCCCGGTGATAGGCTTCTTCCGGCAGGTCGCCTGCTGCAAAGCGGGTATCGAGCGCGGCGATAGCCTCCAGCAACGGGCGTGCCGCTTCGGGAGGTGGCGGCACGGAGGCCGGTTTCCAGAGACGGTAGCCCACAAAGGCCGCCAGGGCCAGCACCACCGCACCGAGGAACGCATCGCGCGTGGGATTGGCGGTGCGTGTACGAGCCGTCGTCCCGCTGCCGGTCGTCGTCACCGTCATCGTCTGCGGGACAAAGGTGAAGGCCAATGGTTCACCGGCGGCGAGCGGTCCGGCGGCGTAGGACGCTGCCGGACCCATTTGCGTGTTCATCATCCCCTGTGGATTCAATCCAGATCCGGAGAGGCCGAGGCTCTCGCTGCTGACGATAAGCGCCACCGATGTAATCGGCAGATCGACCACACGCTCGATGCGCATTCCGTCGGTAAAGGGGAGTTGGTAGCTGAAGTCCACGTCGATGACGGTCGCACCTGGCGGAATGGGGCGCGTGTCTGCAAAGTGCGCCATATCGCCCACAAAACGCTCATTCAGGCCGGGACCATCGAAAAATAACTCCCTGGCCCCTGCCGGTGGCGTGAACGTGATCGTGGTGCGCGTCCCGTCGGCGTTCTCCGTCCCGATGTACGTGCGGTCGCCGGTGTTGCCGATGAGATAATACTCAGCGATACGCACACTATCACCGGAAGGCGCGATGAAGTAGTGCATTTGATCGATCACGACCCCGCTAGGGTCCGTGGTCGGTTCGAAGATGGCAATGTCGGTGACCACATCGGTTCCACCCGCCAGCTTGGTGGGAGAAGAGTAGTAGTCCACTTCCTGGTAAACGATATGGGTGACGAAATCGCTGCCGGCATCCATAGCAAAATCTGCAAAGCGGAATGTACCATCGGCGGATAGCGTGGTGGTGTAGATGGCGGTCCATTCCCCCTGGCTGTAAAACCGCAACGTTACCGGATCGCCCACAGGAAGTCCCCCACCTGGCGTCCCATTGGTCACACTCCCGGTGACGACGATACCGCCCGTGTCCTGCGCCAGGACTATACCAGGCAACATCACAGCGATGACGAGGATAAACCAACGCACACGCTTCATGCGGCCCCACCACCTAGTGGGTCGCCATCCAATGGCGCGCCATCCGATGACGCGTGCTCCTCGTGGGGCAGCGGCGTGCCGCAGCCAGGGCAGAAACGGTATTCGGCAGTCACCCGCCGCCCACACTGCGGGCAGAAATTAACGGCTCCAGACGAAGGTGCGCCGTGCGCCGTGGCGGGAGTGGAAGAGGGTGGCACAACCGGCACAGGCGTAGTCGCCGCCGGTGCAGCCGCAGGTGCGAGCGTTTCTGGCGCTGTAGCCACCTCCTCCGCTCCAGGGGTTTCAACGGGAGTAGCACGCACCCAGGCTTCGATCAGTTTATCGGTTCGGGAATCAACAGCACCTCCGGTGGTGCGAAAAGGACGCACAATGTAAGCGACGGTGACCATCACAATCGCCAGCCCCACCAAAATTGATCCCAGACTCATCTCCGTCTCCTAACCTTCAACGTGATCTTCATCGTCCAAGTACAGCATCCAACTGCGCAGAAAGCGCCGCCGCCGTGATCGGGCCAACGTGGACGTAAGCCACACGCCCATCAGGGCCCACGATAAACGTCTCCGGAATGCCGGTGATACCGTACTGCTCGGCGATACGATCACCGGTATCCAATCCCACTGCGTACGTCGTGCCATACTCTGCCATCGCGTTGCGCACAGTGGCAGCATCATCCTGATAGGCGACGCCCAGGAAGGTCACGTTCTGGTTGCTGTACGCCTCCCACACAGCCTGCAAGTCGGGCATTTCCTCAACACACGATGGGCACCACGTGGCCCAGAAGTTGACGACAGTGACCTGACCACGCAGACTCGCCAGCGACACAGTCTCTCCATCGAGCAGGCTCAGGCGGAAATCGGGGGCTACCTGACCGACGAGTGGCCTGCCGCCGCCGTAGCTGACGGAGCCGTGAGGCATGCCCCACATCGCCCAGCCCGCGCCGAACAGCAGGACCAACCCGACAATCAGGGCCACAGCATTCCACGTGCGGTTTTCCATCCTGGGCCACAGCGCCAGCGCCCCACCCGCCAGGAAAATCAATCCCCCGAGCCAGAGAAAGTTGACCAGCGCGTTGACAACAATCTTAAAGGTCGCGGTCGTGCCGTCGCTCGTCCAACCAGAGAGAATGAGATACAGGTCTTCGCGAAAATCGGGATGCAGCGCGGGCACGGTGATCGTCTGCTCCGTGCCGGTGTAACGATTCAAGCGGGGTTGCAACGTCGTCAGGTAAGTACTGCCACGGTAGACGGAGACGTTGGCCCACGTGGTGCTGTAATCGGCCACAAAGTCACTCTTGAGTTCCTCGAAGATAAGCGTGTAGCCGCTGACCGTCGTCGCCTCCCCGACGTCGATGGTAGTCTGCACCTCGAAAGGATACATCCGCGTGCCGATGATGCCGAGCGCCATCAAAATGACGCCGAGGTGCACGAGATAGCCCCCATACTTGCGGCGTTGCAAGCGCAACAAATGCCACAGAGCATTGAGGGGTGCCTCTTTGGTCCGTTTACGCCGCGTGACGACGCCATCAACAAACTCCGCGAGCGTCGCGGCTCCGGCAAAGCCACTGATCGCAAATCCAATCAACGAGATACCGCCGGTGAAGCCCGCGAGTGCTGCGATAACGGGAACAACGACGGCACCGCCGATAACGACCCATCGTAGCTGCCGCAGGCGCTTCAGCGCCGCGACGCCCCGCCCAAGCAACGGGCACAGGCCG
The DNA here is from genome assembly GCA_049975385.1 of Anaerolineae bacterium. Lineage (GTDB taxonomy): Bacteria > Chloroflexota > Anaerolineae > B4-G1 > SLSP01 > DSWT01. The sequence goes on from JBNGDO010000063.1 coordinate 9,569, forward strand.
ATCACCAAAACCAGCACCGCGAACTGCGGCCCTGTAACCCGGTCAAACCACGCCGGCCCAGCCTCATAGCGCTGCCCGGAGAAGACCTCGGTCAGCGTGGGGAGCAGGCTGCCCACTAATACAGAAACAGTCAGTGTGCTGAACAGCGCCAGAGTCACAAAGAACATCCCATCGCGCGAGAGCAGGCTCTCCACCGTGGCAGAGGATGTCTTGAGGACCGTGCGGCGAGTGTAGAGCAGGGCTAACGCTCCTACCAACGTTACCGCAATGGCGGTGAGGAAATAACCGCCCAGATTGGAGACGGCGTAAGCGTGCACCGATTGAATCATCCCGCTGCGGGTGGCAAAAGTGCCGAAGAGTACCAGTGCGAAGGAGAAAGTCACCATGAGCATATTCCACACATGGAAACCCCGCTTCTCCTCCTGCATCACCGCGCCGTGCAGCAGCGCCGTCGCAGTGAACCAGGGCAGCAATCCGGCATTTTCAACGGGGTCCCATCCCCAGTAACCACCCCAGCCGAGTACATCATAAGCCCAGCGCATCCCCAATAGCAAGCCCAAGCCCAGGCCCAGCCACGCGATCAACGTCCAGGTACGGATCGCCGCCGTCCAATCTTTAACCTGCCGTGTGATGAGAGCCGCCATCGCAAAAGCGAAGGGGATCGCCAATCCCACGTACCCCACGTAAAGCGCGGGCGGATGGAAAATCATCCCCGGATGGCGCAGCAGCGGATTGAGTCCGCGACCTTCGAGGGGCACTTGTGACAGGAGGGTGAAAGGTTGTGAGAGGAACAGTGTCACGGCGAGGAAAAAGGCCGTAATCAGACTCAGGAAAACAGTGGCCCAGGGAACGAGCGGTCGCGCCCGTTCCGAGGCGTGCCCGGTTGCCAGCGCCGCAAAGAGCGCCTGCAAGAAGCACCACAACAGCAGCGAGCCTTCCTGTCCAGCCCACACCGCCGAAATCTTGAGGTACACTGGAATCACCGTCGAGGAGTGTTGCGCCACGTAACTGATTTCGAAGTGATCGGTGAGGAAAGCCAGCAATAGCATCAACAGCGCCACACCAAGCAGCGCCGCCAGCGCATAAGTGGCATTTTGCGCGCTTTGGAGCCAGGTCTTGCTCTGTGTGTTCGAGGAGGAAACGATGGACAACTGAATGCCGCGCCACGCAGCGTAGGCCGCGTACAAGGCGACGGCTAACGAAAGGCCAATGAGGAGCGTGCCAATTTCGCCGACCATATTATTCGCCTGCCTGGTCGGGGACTTCTTCTTCGTAACGCGAGGGGCACTTGAGGAGCAGTTCGTCGGCGTAGAAACGCCCATCCGCCCCCATCTTGCCGCGCACAATGGCCTGCGCTTCGTTCTGCAACAAGTCGGGCTTCACGCTGTTGTAAACGACCTCCAGCCGAGGGCCGGTGGGATCTTCAACCGCATCGTGGAGCACCTGCGCCAGCCCGCCACGCCGCTCGATCTCTTTGGCATCGGCAGGCACATTGAGGATCGTGAACGTGACACGCGGGGCCAGCGCATCATAAACGATAGTTTCACCCAAGACTGCACCGGAGACGGTGATATTGCGTTGCATAGCCTCATCACCCAATGCCTGAAGTTCCGCAACAGTAACAAAAAATTGCGCTGTGCTACCGGTACTGCTCACAATCAGGTAGATCACAGCCGCAACGAGAAGAAGACCCGCCACAATGAACGTCGTTTTGTTTTGCATGATCCCACCCTAAAGATTACTACTTATCCAGTCGTATTTTGCTAAATCTTCATATGCCTACGAAACACCAGCGTCATTTTAGCTTTTGTAACCTGATCAATCATTCACGATTTGCGATTTTCAGTAGATCGCAGACCAAGCCGAAGCCTGACTACAAAAGTCTCATAAGACGCCTACTTGAGCCAATACGCACGCTAAACACCAGATCTACACTGCTCAGTACGCGCTGAGACTTTTGTAGTCTTTGCGATCTATTGATTTTCAGTTGCTGGGCCCATTTTATCCTGAAAAGTATGCTTGGCAAGGCAACTATGCCTTCTCCGGCATTTTGTGATCTGGGATTCACGGGTATAATCACATACACAGTATGGTGATATTATGAACCCAATCCTGATCCGACATTTATACGGGAGTGTGCGGCGGAAACGCTTTTTCTGGTTCTTAAGCCTATACCTGATCGGTATCGGGCTGCTGGCCCTGTTCCTCGCTGCCATAGTTGGGATACCGCTGTTCTTCAGCGGCAGTTCACAGACCGATACAACATTCTCTATGCTCGATCTCTTCACCGGTGGACGGATGATCTACTGGTTTTCCGGCGTGATCCTGATCTTGACGAGCAGCCTGCTAGTGCCGATCAACGCGTTGGGAGCGTTCGCCGGGGAGCGTGAAAATCGCACCCTCGATCTACTGATTACTACAACGCTCAAAGTCCGCAGCATCGTCTTGGGCAAACTAGCCTCGGCACTACTCACAGGTGCCATCTACGTCTTGGCGCCTTTGCCGTTATTGATGACTGGCTTTTGGCTCGGTGGGGTCACCACCGCCGAATTGGGCATCACACTCCTTTTCTTGGCGCTGGCGATGCTCTCGGGCGTTTCCTGGGCGCTGCTTATCTCCGCGTTCTTGCGACGAACCATCGCTGCCGTGCTCATCTTCTACGGCTTGGCCCTCGCTTCAGCTCCAGTGATCATCATTTTGGCGACTGCAACCGCAGGACTTGCCGATGCGTGGAGATATCGCGCTTTCCTCGATGTGCAGCCATTTTGGATCGAAGCCCTGGTACAATACGGATGGGTCATCCTCTCCGGACTGCATCCGCTGACTGCCGCGATCGTCACCGAGGCAATGGGCTTCGAACAGAACTCGTGGCTGCTACTGCATTTCACCGTCGAGCGCTACACACCGGGCACTGCAGGCACAGTCCTGGGGCCCCTCACACTGCCTTCCCCCTGGATCACCTACACCCTCTTCACCCTCATCACCAGCGCGATCATGCTCCGCATCGCCAGATGGCGATTGGAGCGCCCAGAGCGTTGACGATGCCGACAGCACTTGAGCACGAAATCGCGCGCTTCACTCAGGCTCTGCGCCGTCACGGGTTAGTTGTCGGCGCGGGATGGGGCGTCGTGGTGGCACTGGCGGCACTGCTCGCTGCTGCCGTTGCCGCGCGGATCACGCCACTGTGGCACCAGGCCGAACTGCTACTGGCGTCCATCTGGGCCGTGGGAGGCGGAATCATCGTAGGCGCGGCACTCGGGTACATCTGGCCAACGCCACTCCCGCGACGGTTGCGCCTGTTCGACCGGCGACTGCATCTGGCCGACCGCCTGACAACGGCTTGGGAACTGGCGCAGGGACACATCGCTGCCCCCATCACTCTCACCCACCTTCAACAGACGGAGACTCTCACCGCCACGCGCAGTATTGATCCACAGCCGGTCTTCCCCCTTCGCCCGCCACGCGCGGCGGGATTCGCGGTACTCGTTTTGCTGCCAGCACTCGCCCTGACACTCTTCCTCACCAATCCGCAGGAAAATGCACTCATCCAACGCGAAGCACAGCAGCAAGCGGCGGCTACAGCTATCGCCCAACTCGAAGCGGTGCAAGAAACTCTGGCAGCGAACGATACCCTCAGCGAAGCCGAGCGCGCCGCCGCGCTCAAGGCTTTGGAAGAAGCGTTGGCCGCGCTCCGTGACCGGCGTAGTACACCCGCCCAGCAGCAGGCGGCACTCTCCGCCGCCGAGCGACAACTTGCGGAACTGCGTTCTCCCGAAGCCGCCGCGCAGCTCCAACGGCTGGCTGAAGCCAGTCCTCTTTCCACCGCCGACGTCGTCCAACCGCTGGCTGAGGCGCTGCAACGCGGCGATGCGGAGGCCGCTGCCGCCTATCTGCGCGACCTCGTCGATCCGACAGACAAGCAGCCTCTTACAGCCGAAGAAACGCTGGCCTTGGCCGATGCCTTCCAGCAAATGGCCGATACGCTGTACACCACCGACCAAGAGCTGGCCGAACAATTGGACGCCGCCGCCCAGGAGATCTACAATGGCGACATGACCGCTGCGCGCACCGCCGTACAGGAGGCTGCGGAGACACTCTCTGCAGCAGCACAGGCCAACGCACCCAATCAAACCCTAGAACAGGCCCAGGCTGCCGTCCAGCAGGCTCAGGAGGGCCTAGGAGCCACGCAACGTCAAACGACGGCTGACACCCCATCAGAGAGCGCTGTGACTCAACCAGGAGCTTCTGGGATTCAGGGAAAGCCGGGCACAGGTACGCAAGGGCAAACGGCCGACGGTGCAGCAGGAGTTCCCGGTGGTGGCAACAACACGCACAGCGAGGACTCCGGCAGCGGCCAGCCCTACGGTTCCGCCGAAGCCCCACGCATCGCCGGACAGGGCAGCGAGATCACCCTTCCCCGGCAGGAAACGCTTGGTCCGCCCCGCACCACGACCGGTCTTCCAGGCGAGGCACGCATCCCCTACCAGGACGTTTATGCCCCCTACGCCGAGGCCGCCCAGGCCGATCTATCACGCAGTGTTTATCCACCCGCATTGCGGGCTTACGTGCGCGAATACTTCAACGGCCTGGAACCCTAGAAATTTAGGGCTACCGCATTTGACACTATATCTTCCCAACCTGTGGTTTGGCAAGATATAGCCCATCCCCCCCAATTGCCGCCCTTCCCGCGTACGGGAAGGGCGGCAATCAAGACGTGAGTTTTTGGGCGCGCGTTGCGCGCCCAAAAATTTGACAAATTACGCTTTTATTATACACTGTTCAGCATATTTGATGTGACGGAGTTTCTATGATCACAACGTTGAACGTCAGCGCCAATAACCAGCAGCAGCGGCTTCACTTGAAGTCCGGTTAGCGCTGCACGGCTATCGAAAGATTTTCTCATAAACCAGCCTACCGGAAATCGGTAGGCTGGTTTTCGTTTTGGTAAGGAGGTGATACAGAACAACGTCGATGTGTGTCTAGGTTTGTCGAGGAAGTATCCACCATCTGTAAATCTATATCAGCCAAAATTAAAGGAGAAGAGGGAAATGATCACTGAAGTTTTATCTCACGCCAAGGAAGACGATATTCGTTTTGTGAGCTTTCAATTCACCGACATTTTTGGAACGATCAAAAGTGTCACCCTACCGGTTGGGCAGCTCGAAGGGGCATTGGAAGAGGGGATCTTCTTCGACGGATCATCCGTGCAGGGATTCGCGCGCATCTTCGAAAGCGATATGGTGCTTGTGCCTGATCCGGAAACGTACCGCCTGCTGCCGTGGAGTGTTCCAGAACGTCGCCGCGCCCGCATCATCTGCGATGTCCACACAACGGACGGCAATCCTTCACTCAGCTCACCCCGCACGATTCTGAAGCGCATGTTGGAACGGGCATCGGCTAAAAGATACACCTACAACGTTGGCCCGGAACTGGAATTTTTCCTGTTCAAGCGCGACGGCGACACGCCGTTCCATCCGGTGCCGCACGATATTGGGGGCTACTTCGACTTTTCGCCTCGTGACGAGGCCCAGCAAGTGCGCAGTGAGATCATCACTGCCTTACAAGCCCTCGGCATTTACGTTGAGATGTCACACCATGAGGTTGCTGCCGGGCAACACGAGATCGATTTCCGCTACGACGACGCACTTTCCACCGCCGATAACGCCATCACACTGAAGTATACGGTACGCGCCATCGCGGCAACCTACGGCATCTATGCCAGCTTTATGCCCAAACCGATCTTCGGCATCAACGGTTCGGGGATGCACACCCACCAAAGCATGACCAACGCCAGCGGGAAAAATATTTTCTACGCCGCCGCCGATCCCTACCATCTCTCTAAACTTGCCTACCACTTCCTCGCCGGGCAGATCGTGCACGCGCGTGCGCTGGCAGCCATCGGCGCGCCGACGGTCAACAGCTATAAGCGCCTCACACCCGGTTACGAAGCGCCGGTCTACATCTGCTGGGCACACCGCAACCGCTCGGCTATGATCCGCGTCCCGGCGACCCGCCCAGGTAAAGAGGCGGCGACGCGCATCGAACTGCGCTGCCCCGATCCGAGCAGCAACCCCTACCTGTTGTTCGCCTCCATCCTGGCCGCCGGTCTGGACGGCATCGAGCGCGAACTCGAAGCGCCGGACCCGGTCAATGAAGATATCTATCACCTGCAAGAGGCCGATCTCGCCTCCCGCTCTATCGGCACCTTGCCCGGAACCTTGTCTGAAGCCCTGGATGCGCTGGAAGCAGATGACGTCGTCCTCGAAGCGCTGGGCAAGCCGATTGCCGAGGCATTCATCCGAGCCAAGCGTGCGGAATGGGACGAATACCGCATCCGCGTGACACCATGGGAATTGGAGCGGTATCTCGAAACCGCTTGAGCTCCTCTACGATTCGACAAAAATGCCCCGCAAAAAGCAGGGCATTTTTGTCGAATTGTCAAAATCACCAACTTCCAGTATAACACAGGGCATCATCACAGATCATCATCGTTCGCAGTTTTTGAAGGTTCACTATGGTCAAAACTCCGGTTCACATCAGCTACACAGCCAGTGGCGGCGTTCTTACCAACGCCGAGGGTACTCATGTGCTGCTGCTGATCCGGCCAGAACGCGACGAGGTGCGCTTGCCTAAAGGCCACGTCGAGCCGGAAGAGACCCTCGCCAATGCAGCGCTGCGTGAAGTAGCCGAAGAGACCGGCTACGACGATATCGAGATCATCGCCGACCTGGGGGAGCAATTGGTGGCTTTTCCTTTGGATGGCAAAGCGGTAAGACGCATCGAACATTACTTTCTGCTGCGCGCACGCACGCTACACCAAACCGATCGCCCCCAGCCCGATGAGCAACAGTTCTTCACTATCTGGGTCCTATGGGATGAGGCCCCCACCCACCTCACCTTCGAAGCCGAAAAAGTGTGGATGCATCGCGCGCAGCAAGCTATGGAGCAGAACGTATGACAACACCTGATAGCACGCAATCCGCCACCATCATGGAAATTCACCGGCAGTTGCGCGACCTCTATGGCGACCGGCCACACCGTCCTGATGGCGATCCGCTGGCGGCTCTGGTGAATACCATCCTGAGCCAGAACACCAACGACCGCAACCGCGATATGGCCTTCGCGGCGTTGCGCGAGCAGTTTCCCACGTGGGAGGCCGTGCGCGATGCACCCGTCGACGCCATCATCGAAGCCATCCGGCCGGCAGGGTTGGCCCCCACCAAAGGGCCCACTATCAAGGCCGCGCTACAGCGAATTACGGCGGAGCGTGGTGAATTATCATTAGCCTTCCTGGAAACGTTGCCGCTAGAAGAGGCCCGTAAGTGGCTTATGGATCTTAATGGCGTTGGTCCCAAGACAGCGGCCATCGTGCTGCTGTTTGCATTAGGACGCCCAGCCTTTCCGGTCGATACCCACGTCCATCGCGTCACTCGGCGGCTAGGATTGATCCCGCAGAATACATCGCGGGAAAAAGCGCACACCTTGCTCGAAGATCGCGTCCCGCCGGAGCTGTACTGGACACTTCATCTCAACCTCATCGCGCATGGACGGCAGGTCTGCCACGCGCGAAAGCCCGAATGCGATAAATGTCCGCTGCAAACCCAATGCGCCTACTATCAGGAACTACAAGAAGGAGGTCAATCGCCATGAAGAAAACGCCGAGATTTGGCCTGTTGCCCTACCAAGCCCTGGCCAAGCATTGGTTCGGGCCAGCGTTGTTGCTCATCCCCGCCGGGATTTTTCTCTGGTGGGGCGTGCCACAGGTTCCCCAACTCGAGCAGCGTTACCCCTTTCTCGGATTCGTTATCAGCGGTGTTGGCATTCTCATCGTCATGTACACGTTCCTGGCCCGGCGCGCCCACATCAGTTGTCACAAGAAAAATTTTGTCATCCACACCCCCGTTTACCCAATCGCCTTTTCATACCAGCGCGTGGAAATGATACGACCGGTGGAGTTCAAAAGCATCTTCCCGCCGGAAAACGAGAAAAACGCGCGCTGGCGCCTATACAAAAACATCTGGGGCAAAACCATCGTTGTGATCAACACTAAGGGCTATCCACTCCCCAAGTGGTGGTTGCGTTTGTGGCTGCACCCCTATCTGATGCACCCGCGTGAGATGGCATTGGTATTACCGGTTGAGGATTGGATGGGCCTATCGCGCAGTCTGGAGTCTCTGCGCAGCAACTGGCTGGAAAGACAACGTGAGCGCCAGCGAGGATAAGAGACGCGCATCACATTGCAGATATTGTTCGGAGCGCAAAGTGTTTAGGTCTGACAAATCCTTACGATTTTTTCCACATGGGTTTCCACAACCTACCCCCTACAAGTATGGGTTGGGATGACAGCATACCGCACATATATGGAATAAAAATATTGTTTTCCACACGGGGTAACGCAAGATTAAAACTAGGTGCTTTTTAAGATAAAAATGGGATTTTGAGATTGCGCATTTTGTGCTTTTTTGGTAAAATGTAATTGGTCGCTGCAAGAGGGAAGGGGATAGCCTCCTCAATGACCACACTCTTTGCATAACGGCACCGGTTAAGCCAGCGGCCATCCTTTTTTGTAACCGTTTTGTCTGACAACGTTTCCCGTGCGAAATTGACTCAAATAGGATTGCGCATTTTTATGAACTCACAAAGACTATGGCAAGCAGCCCTGGGCGAATTAGAATTACAAATGACTCGGGCAACTTTCGATACCTGGCTGCGTGACACGCACTGCATCGGCATGGAGAATGGCAACACTCTGGTAATCGGGGTCAAAAACGGCTATGCTGTCGAATGGCTGGAGAACCGACTCTACACGGTCATCCAGCGCACTTTATCTCGACTGACCCAACAGAAAGACATACAAGCGCGTTTTGTCGTCTGGCAAGCCAAACGCAACAATGGCGATGCTCCTGCTCTAATCCAGGAGGAAACAATGCCGCTTCCCGCACAGGCACGCGATCCCGGTTTGAACTCTAATTATACCTTCGATAATTTTGTCGTAGGGCCAAGCAACCGTCTTGCCCAAGCCGCATCGCAGGCCGTCGCCGAAACCCCCGCCCGCGCGTACAACCCACTGTTTGTCCACGGCGGTGTAGGATTGGGGAAAACCCATCTACTCCACGCTATCGGGCACGAGTGTTACCAGCACAATATGCAGGTGCTCTACATCTCCTCAGAGACGTTTACCAACGACCTCATTGAGGCGATTCGCACACATACCACCGACATTTTCCGTGAAAAGTATCGCACAGCAGATGTGCTATTGGTCGATGACATCCAGTTCATTGCCGGGAAAGAAAGCACCCAAGAGGAGTTCTTCCACACGTTCAACGCGCTGCGCGATACGGGGCATCAAATTGTCCTCAGCAGTGATCGGATTCCTAAAGCCATGGTCACACTGGAGGAACGTCTGCGCTCGCGCTTTGAATGGGGACTGATCGTGGATATCCAATCACCGGATTATGAGACGCGCGTCGCCATCCTGCAATCGAAGGCGGAACGGCTGCACGTCGATGTTCCCAACGAGTTGTTGAGTTACATCGCCACCAACATCGAGAGCAACATCCGGGAGTTAGAGGGCGCGCTCAACCGTGTGCTAGCGATGGCGCGGCTCACCAACCTTCCCTTGACGCGGCAGGTCGCGGAAAATGCCCTTACTGATCTGTTACCCCATCATCCCGAGATCTCCGCCGAACAGATTCTCAGCGCCGTGGCAACCTATTATGGCATCACTGAGGAGGATTTGCGCGGCCCACGGCGCAGTCGCCGCATCGCCCAGCCGCGCCACATCGCAATGTACCTAATACGTGAGGAAACCGACGCCTCACTCCCCCAAATCGGCGCCGAATTGGGGGGACGTGATCACACCACCGCGCTTTACGGTTACGAGAGGGTTCGTGCACGCCTGGAACACGATGATCAGCTAAAACGCGAAGTGATGACCCTCAAAGGCCAATTATACGGCCAAAACTAAGCCATCGTTCAACTCAAGGCGGGACTTTGGGATGCACTCCAAAGTCCCGCCTTTCATTTTGTGCCTATAGCTAGAAACTTACCGGCGAGACAGGCAGTTTGTGGTACAATACTTCTGATACCCATTCACAAAGGCCATACCCATGAGAATCATCGACACGCTATTCGCAGCTTTACCACTGGTGCTCATTGTCATCCTGATGATAGGCTTTCACTGGAGCGGAGCGAAAGCCGGCGCCGCCGGTTGGATTGCGGCCTTGATCATCGCCGCATTGCGTTTTTCAGCCAACGCAGAATTTCTCTTCTGGGCCCAAATCGACGGTCTCTTTCGCGCTGCGCAAGTGCTGTACGTCATCTGGGGAGCGCTGTTTTTCTTCCGTATCACCGAAGCCAACGGCGCATTGCAATCTATGGCAACAATGTTGCGGCAAATCTCTCCCGACAGAACATTGCAAGTCCTCATTATGGCCTGGGCGTTTACCTCATTTCTCCAAAGCGTGGGGGGCTTCGGTGTACCGATGGCTGTGGTCGCGCCCATTATGGTCGGCATCGGTTTTGAGCCACTGATCGCCGTAGTCTTGCCCGCCGTGGGGCATTCGTGGTCGATCTCTTTTGGCTCGCTTGGCGCTTCGTATGAAGCCCTCAAAACTGCTACAGGCCTGGAAGGCGCCATCATCGCGCCGGATATGACCCTTATACTCGGCATCGTCTGCTTCTTCGCAGGTTTTTTCGTGCTTTGGGTAGCTGGTGGACGAGCTGCCGTGCGTGCCGGGCTGTGGCCGATGCTTTTGATGGCGCTAACGATGGGCGGTGTCCAATATCTTTCCGCACGCGCTGGGCTTTACAATATAGCCTTGATGCTCGGTGCTCTGGCCGGTCTGGCAGTGGGCGTCATCTGGGCCAGGTTGCGCAAGGAGGAGCCTGGTTCTGGCGCGGATGCCAGCTCGTGGACCAAACACTTGCGCTCCATCTGGCCCTACGCGCTTCTGTTGGTCATTATTTTCGGCGCCAACTTTGTCCCCCCGTTGGATGAATTCCTGGACAAGGTCCAGGTACGGGTGGCCATTCCGCAGATCACCCTCGCCAATGGCCAGAGAATCGCCGCCGGCCAAACGAAGGCACTCTCTCTTTTCGGCCACGCGGGCGCTTTATTGTTCTATACCGGATTTCTGACCCTCGTACTCTCGAAAATCCAGGGGACGTTGTCGCCGGGCGCCGGCAAGAAAATCCGCTCTGGCATGGCCCGCAGTGGATGGAAATCGACATTGGGGATTCTGGCGATGGTCGGAATGGCTACGACGATGGAGAAGGCTGGCATGGTGCCATTGCTCTCGCACGCGATGGCCGATCTTGCGGGGGGACTATATCCCGCAGTTGCGCCCTTTATCGGCGCATTGGGCGCTTTTATGACGGGCAGCAACACCAATTCCAACGTACTTTTCGGCGCGTTTCAACAGCAGGTCGCCCAAACCCTAGGCTATACAGTCCCAGTGATTTTGGCAATCCACAACGCTGGCGCTTCCGTAGGTTCGGTCTTTGCCCCGGCAAAGGTCATTGTGGCCTGCAGTACAGTGGGGCTGAGCAACAGTGAGGGAGAGGCACTGCGCCGCATCACCAAGTACTGCCTCGTCATACTCGCCATCCTGGCATTCCTTGGGCTGTTGATTACATCTGTGCGGTAACATCATTTTTTGCTGTTAGACCCTTCAAAAAATCATGGAATTGTAATACTACTGTAACTTGAATCTCGCCCATCTCAACGTATAATTAAGAGCAAAGGACACCCTAACAAATTAACGAAAGTGAGCGCACTATGGAGCCCGATCGTATTCTGATTGTTGATGATGATGTAGATGCCCTACGCCTGGTCGGTATGATGCTCGAACGTGAAGGATTCGAAATTCTCGCAGCAGCATCAGGCCAACAAGCAATCGACAAAGCCATCGCAGAGCAGCCGGTCCTTATCATCCTCGATGTCATGATGCCCGACATGGATGGCTACCAGGTAGCGACGCAACTCCGCAAACACGCAGCAACGGAAGCCATCCCCATACTGATGTTTACCGCCAAAACGGCGGTCACTGACAAAGTCGCCGGCTTTCAGGCCGGAGCTGACGACTATCTCACCAAACCCGTCCATCCTACCGAACTCATCACACGCGTGCAGGCGCTGCTTCAGCGGAGCCGTCGCGGCGGCGGTGAGGTGGGGCGTGGACACATCATCGGGTTTCTGCCGACCAAAGGTGGTCTCGGCACAAGTTCACTGGCGCTCAATGTGGCCCTCGAATTGAAGAAGGCCTATCCAGACAAACAAACAGCCCTGATTGAATTGCAAGACGGCAAAGGTTCACTAGCCCTGCAATTGGGCATGAACGTGCCCGGCGGCATACAGGCGTTATCTGAGCGACCTGTCGCACAGATCAACAAAGATTATTTGAGCGACAACCTGGTCCGGCACACATCCGGGCTGCATCTGCTGTTGAGTACGCACCAACCCTCCGGGACAGGACCAAAACTCACGCGCGAATTCTCCCGCACCATCTTGCGTCTCCTAAGCATCGATTATGATTACATTCTCCTTGATCTACCTGCAGCCTTGGATGAAGCAACCAACGAAGCCCTACGCATGACGAGTGATATCATCCTCACCCTGGACGTGAACCGTATCGGGCTACTCCTGGCACAAGCGATGCTCGAAGGCTTAGATCGCTATAACATTGGCGCGTACAAAGCGAAGATCGTACTTATCAATCGTACACCTGCCGCCGCATCCCTCAACCGTCAGGATATCGAAAAAACGCTCAACCGTACGATGATTTGTAGCATCCCCCCCGTGCCAGACTTGGCCTACGAGAGCGCACAAAATGGCCGTCCGATGGTCTTGATACAACCGCGCAGCCTGGTAGCCCAACAAATACGCCTGATTATCCAAACCATCGCCGGCAAAATGGAACCATAGCAAGAAGAGACTACCTGCCATGGAAGAATCCTATGAATCTTTAAAACAAAGTATTGCCACTCTGGAGCGGCTCATCCATATCAGCCGGCACCTAAACTCCACGCTCGAAATGCGCCCACTCCTTCAGCAAATTGTGGAATCTGCACGCGATCTCACCGATGCTGATGGGGCATCAATCCTGTTGATGGAGAGCGACGACGCGCTGCGCTTCGCGGCAGCATGTGGGCCAGACGCCACGCTACTCGAAATCACTGAAGTGCCACTGGATAACAGTCTTGCCGGGTGGGTGGTCAAAAATCGCCAAATGCTGATCGTCGAAGATGTACTGTCAGATCCTCGACATTTCGTTATCCAGAGCATTGATCCCACTCAATCTCTGCTGGCCGTGCCGATGATTTTCGGCGATCAAGTCATTGGCGTCTTGGAGTCGGTGACCACGAAAACGCGCCACAGTTTTACCCGCGAGGATATCGAAACGTTGGAGACGCTGGCCAGCATTGCGGCAGTAGCAGTGCAAAATGCGCGCCTCTTCGAACAGAGCGATTGGGTTGCCGAAGTCGTCCACGAAATCCGCACTCCCCTGACAGCCATCCTTTCTTACGCCGACCTGTTGCAACGCCCGGATATAACCGACGCTATGCGCGAGAAATTCGTCACCATCATCCAACAAGAGACCCAACGTGTCAACGCTCTCGCCACCCAATTCCTCGATCTGGCCCGCTTGGAGTCTGGGCGCATCCATATGGCGCAGCAGCGCCTATGTGTCGGTGAGATCATGACTGCAGCAGCCAACACCATCCGCCCCACCATCACCAATAACCGTCAGAACTTACACGTGGAATTCCCCGATGACCTACCTTGCACAGTTGGAGACGAGCAACGCATTCACCAGGTGCTCCTCAACCTGCTCAGCAATGCCGCAAAGTACTCCGATCCTGGCGATACCATCACCCTCACTGCTAAAGTGAAAGATCATGAGATGTTGGTTTCCGTTTCAGACACCGGACCGGGCATTCCAGAAGATCAATTGCCGCGCCTCTTCCATAAATTTGCCCGGTTGCCGGGCAAGGAACGTCAGGTCACCGGCACAGGATTAGGGCTCGTCATTTCACGCCAGATCATTGAGGCGCACAATGGCCAGATTTGGGTCGAAAGTCAAGTGGGCAAGGGCACAACCTTCTACTTTTCACTGCCCATCATCGCGCCAGAAAGCGCTTAGGCCGTTCCAGGAAAATAAACCAGCCAGACTTTGGCGCTGGCGCAGGAACTTTCCTCTGATGTGGCCTGGTTTAAATCCCGGAACTACCTGAGTGAATGCCTTCTGGGCGCTTTCTGAATGCTTTCTAGGACCAGCCCGTCCACGCCCCACACGAAAATCCGCACAAGCAGTGATTTTCTAACTTTACATTCCCGGGGATTATGGTAAAATGGAGCTTGCCTGTGAGCCAAATGCTCTCGGGTTTTTGTTTTATAAAACGAGCTCGCCACACCAACGAAGACCAAAACTTAGAGGAGTGTCGTTATGAGCAATCGCCCGGTCTACCTCACGCCGGAAGGTCAAGAAGCATTAGAACAAGAGTTAAACTTTCTGAAGACAGTTCGCCGCCAGGAGGTGGCGAATCGTTTGCATGAGGCGTTAGGCGAGGGGGAATTGATCGAGAATGCCGAATTAGAGGATGCGCGCCGCGAACAATCGTTCGTGGAGGGGCGCATCCTGACCCTGGAAGAGCAACTGCGCAAGGCGATTATCATTGAAAGCAATCAATCCAATGGCGTGGTTGGCGTGGGCAGCCACGTGACTGTCCAGGAACACGATGTCGATGCACCCGAAGAATACCACGTTGTTGGCTCAGCCGAAGCCGACCCCGCACACGGCAGAATCTCCAATGAATCGCCGCTCGGAAGAGCTTTGCTAGGCAAGCGCGTCGGCGAAAAGGCCGTGGTCCAGGCGCCAGATGGGGACATTGTTTTTGATATTCTCGCCGTGAACTAGAAAATCCGCGTACACATCAAACAAGCCCATACAAAAAACGTATGGGCTTGTTTGATAAAGGACACGACTTTCGACTTAGGGTTGTACTGGAGACTACTTGGGAGGAGCAGCAGTGGAATTCAACGAACTGGAACGCCAACGTATTGAAAAACTGGAAAAATTGCAGGAGGCCGGGGTTGCCCCCTACCCTCCGCGCGCTTATCGCACCCACACGATCCGGGCTGCGACCGAAGCCTTCGTTGCGGCTGAGAGTACCGGCAACACGCCGCCTACCGTCACCGTAGCCGGGCGGATTGTCAGCATCCGTGTGATGGGCAAGGTTTCCTTCGCGCACATCGAGGACGAGAGTGGCAAGCTGCAACTCTTCATGCGACAAGACCAGTTGGGGGACGAACCCTACACGCTGTTCAAGAAGGCGTTCGACATCGGCGATTTCGTCGAGGCCGGTGGCCCCGTCGTCCGCACGCGCACCGGAGAAATCAGTGTCCAGGTCGAGACGCTGCGTATGTTGGCGAAAGCGATCACACCGCTGCCTATCCCGAAAGAATACGAGGATGCCGACGGTCATCTCACGCGCTACAGCGCCTTCTCCGACATCGAAGAACGCTACCGCCAGCGTTACGCTGACCTGGCCGTCAACCCGCAAGTCCGTGAGACGTTCCGCACCCGCTCGCGGATGATCAGTGCTCTACGCGCCTGGCTGGACGACCACGACTACCTAGAAGTCGAAACGCCGGTTCTGCAACCCCTGTACGGTGGCGCAGCCGCACGCCCGTTCACCACCTATCACAACCAGCTCAAGCAGGATCTCTATCTGCGCATCTCGTTCGAATTGTATCTCAAGCGCCTCCTCGTCGGGATGTACGAGCGGGTTTACGAGATTGGCCGCGACTTTCGCAACGAGGGCGTGTCGTTCAAACACAACCCCGAATTCACACAGCTCGAATTCTACTGCGCGTACACCGATCTGTTCGGCATCATGGAAACCGTCGAGCAACTGATCGCCTACACCGCAGAGCGCGTCTTAGGAACGACCACGATGACTTATCAGGGGCACGAAATCGTCCTTACGCCGCCCTGGCAGCGTGCGACGCTACGTGAGGTGATCGGCACCCATACGGGCATCGACTACGTGGCATTCCCCGACGCGGATTCGCTACGTACCGAGATGCGCCATCGGGGCTATGACGCCGCCGGCAACGCCACCTGGGGCCATCTAGTCGACAACCTGCTCTCCGAGGCCGAGCCAACACTTATCCAACCTACTTTCGTCCACGATTACCCGATCGACATCTCGCCACTAGCCAAACAGAAACCTGACGATCCCACCCACGTGGAGCGCTTCGAACTCTTCATCGGCGGGATGGAAATGGGCAACGCTTTCACCGAGCTAAACGATCCCTTCGAGCAGGAAAAGCGTTTCTATCAGCAGGGACGAGATTACGAAGCCGGAGACGAGGAAGCCCAACCAATGGACGAGGACTACCTACGGGCGCTGAAGTATGGGATGCCCCCCAACGGTGGATTCGGCTTGGGGGTCGACCGTCTCGCTATGCTCTTTACCGATCACCGCTCGATCCGCGACGTGCTCCTCTACCCCCACCTGCGCTCGCGCGTTTGACCTGCACAGAAAAAAGC
>JBNGDO010000064.1:0-25803 GCA_049975385.1 Anaerolineae bacterium
CCACAGACCGATAATCTCACAGGCTATGGTTCGCCGACTTTGGCCCATTCTGGCACTGCTGACGCTCGCCGTGTTGGCGGGCATCGCCTGGCTGTTCCCCGATCCGCGCGCGCGGATGTTTTCCATCACCGGTGAGGAACGTTTGCTCCCCCAACTGCGCGGCCTGGTGCAGTGGGCCTTCCGCTGGACACGTCCGTTGCCTCAGACGGCCGATGACGTCGCCGTCGCCCATACCGACCTGCCGCCGTTTGGCGTGAACACTTTTCTGGACCAAGAAGTTGAGCCGGAAAAGCGTGCCCGGTCGCTACAGATGATTGCCGGTGCGGGCTTTCATTGGATCCGGCAACAGTTTCCTTGGGCCGACATCGAAATCCACGCCAAGGGCGATTTCGAGGACCACCGCCACGAACCGTATCGCTCGGCGTGGGACAAATACGATAACATCGTCGAACTGAGCGAACAGTATGGGCTATCGATCATCGCCCGCTTGGATGCACCACCGGAGTGGAGCCGTCACGACGGGCACACGCGCGGCGCGTTCGGTCCGCCGGACGACATCGCGGACTACGGCGACTACGTCGCGGCTGTGGCGGACCGGTATCGCGGGCGCATCCGCTTCTACCAAATCTGGAACGAGCCGAACATCTACCCCGAATGGGGCAACCAGCCGGTTGATCCCGAAGCGTACACGGAATTGTTATGCCTGGCCTATGCCCGCATCAAGGCCATTGACCCCCAGGCCGTCGTCATCAGCGGGGCGATGGCTCCGACGGCGGAACTTGGCACGTGGAATCCGGCCTATGCCGGCAACAACCTGATGGACGTCGTCTTCTTGCAGCGGATGTATGACGCGGGCGCGGGTGCGTGTTTCGACGTGATGGCGGTCAACGACTATATGCTCTGGTCTGGTCCCACCGATCACCGCATGCGGCCCACGCAGAACCAGGTCAACTTCTCGCGCCCGCTGTGGGTGCGCGACGTGATGGTCGCTAACGGCGACGCCCACAAGCCCATCTGGATCAGCGAGATGAACAGCAATGCTGCGCCGGAGGGGATTGAAGCCCGTTACGGGCAGGTGACGTTGGCGCAACAAGCGCGTTACGCTCCGCTGGCCTACGAGTGCATCCAGCGCGAGTGGCCATGGGCCGGTGTGACGATGGTCTGGTTCTTCAAGCGCGCGTCCGATGCGGAGCGCGATCAGCCCTTCTACTACTTCCGCATGGTCGAGCCGGATTTCACGCCGCTGCCTATCTATGAAAGCCTGTCCACGTATCTCAACACGTTGGAGCCGACGCTCTACGCGGGCAATCACCAGGAGACGAGCTGGCAACTCCACTATGAAGGGGCGTGGGACGACGTCGCTGCACCCGATGCGGTATTGGGCCACTATCGCACAACGACGACATCCGGCGCGACTGTCACTTTCACTTGGGAAGGCCGGATGCTCACACTAACGCCAGGCCCTGATGCGGGCATGGTGCGCGTCACCGATGGTTCGGGCCGCAGCCGCGATCTCTCCCTCAACGATGCGCCAGTCCTCCTCTCGCGCCATTTGCGCTCTCAACGCGAAATCCTCACGCTCACCCCCCTTGAAGGAGCTCTCAGCCTCGACGCATTATTGATTCGCTAGACCGAAGACTACGAAAGTCTCAGCACAAACTCGCGCGCTACGCGTCTCCTATCCAGCGTCGGTGCTTGTTCGAAAGGACAAATCGCGAGATTTTTGTAGTCTTAGCACACTTCTGTGGTATCATACAAGATACACGAAACTCGACTCGCCATTCGCTGATTCTTTGATTCGCTCATTTGTTGATTGGAGGTAGCTATGTCCAGATTCGTCACGTATTTGAACACCAGGCCAGTTCTGGTTGCTGATGGCGCAACGGGTACGATGCTCCAAAAGGCCGGCCTTCCACCCGGCGCAGCTCCAGAACGCTGGAACCTCGAGAATCCCGATGCGGTGCGCGCGCTTTACCAGGCCTATCTCGACGCCGGAGCAGATTTGATCCTGACGAACACGTTTGGCGGCACGCCCGCGCGCCTGGAACGGGATAACCTGCGCGAGCAGGTCCACGCGATCAACCTGGCGGCAGCGCAACTGGCCCGCGAGATCGTCGGCGACCGCGCGCTGGTCATGGGTGACATCGGCCCAACCGGACAGCTTCTGGAACCGCTCGGAACACTCTCTCGCGCTGACGCTGTTGGTGGGTTTGCGGCGCAGGCCGCCGCGCTGGCCGAGGGCGGCGCCGATGCAATCCTCATCGAAACGATGAGCGATCTGGGCGAAGCAACCGCTGCCATTGAAGGGACGCGGCACGTGACCGATTTGCCCATCCTGGTGACGATGAGCTTCGACACGAAAGGGCGCACGATGATGGGCGTCAAGCCGGAGAAGGCCGCCCAAACATTGTGGGCGATGGATGTCGCTGTCATCGGCGCGAACTGCGGCCGCACGTTGAGCGAGACGTTGGACGCGGTTCTCAAGATGCGTGCCGCTGTCCCATACGCCGTCTTGATGGCGAAGCCTAACGCGGGCCTGCCACACGCCGAGGGAGGCGATCTGGTCTACGACGTGACGCCGGAAATCATGGCCGAGTACGCGCAGCGATTCGTAGACGAAGCGGGGGTCAAGATTTTCGGTGGATGTTGCGGCAGTACGCCGGAACACATCCGCGCGGTGGCTGCGGTGCTCAAAAGCATCTGAAATCACCACCACAGCCTATTGCGACCGTGGTACATTATGCTATAATGAAGATAGTTATTTCTTAAATCCCAAAAAGGAGACAATTCTATGCGTTACGAAATTCACGGGACGGTGCTCCCCACACTGGAAGTTTATCTCAGCAATGGCGAATCAATGTATACCGAATCCGGCGGTATGGCCTGGATGAAGGGCAACATCGAGATGTCGACGAACACCCGGGGGGGGTTGATGAAAGGCCTGGGCCGCGCGCTGGCAGGTGAGTCGCTCTTTATGACGACCTACACCAGCCACGATCCCGAGGCGTTGATCGTCTTTACACCGGAAGCGCCCGGCAAGGTCATTGACGTCAGACTTGAGGCCGGTCAGAGCCTCATCTGCCAGAAGGACGCTTTTATGTGCGCCGAGAATTCTGTCGAGATGAAGATGCACTTCCGCAAGAAACTCGGCGCGGGCTTCTTCGGCGGCGAGGGCTTCATCTTGCAGCAGATCACCGGTCCAGGCTTTGCATTCCTGGAGATCCCCGGTGAGGTACGCGAGTACACGCTACAGGCCGGTGAAACGATGAAAGTGGATCCTGGCCACATCGCCTGTTTTGAGCCAACCGTTCACTATGATATTTCGACAGTCAAGGGTTTCACCAACGTGCTGTTCGGCGGTGAGGGTTTGTTCCTCGCCACGCTAAGCGGCCCCGGAAGAATCTGGCTGCAAAGTCTTCCGCTCTCCAATCTGGCGGCCAAACTCTCGAAGTATATGCCCACCAAGAGCAGCTAAAGTTTTTCATAGGTGCAACGCACTAGTTGTGCAGTGCGTTGCACCCGTTCGATCGTGCACTTTAAAATCGTTAACCTGGGGTTCCCTGTCTATTTTGGAACAGACTCCCAGTCCGTTATCGCCGACTTTTATTTTTCATTGTCGTTGGAGATAACGGGCATTTCGCAAACGATAAGGAGTAGAACTTATGGTAAAGATTATTGGTGACACTACCTCTGGTTTTCCGAAAACGTATGCCAAGCAGTATGACATCCCCATCATTCCTCAGGTTATCAATATCGACGGTGTATCCTATCTGGAAGGCATTGATATTGATTACCATACCTTTCTAACCAAGCTCAGAACAGTGCGGGAGCTTCCCAAAACGGCTGCGCCACCCCCAGAGCTTTTCGTCGAAGCTTATCAGCGCTTCGCGCCCAGCAAAGAGCCCATCTTATGCATCTTGCCCTCTGCCATCGTCAGTGGAACTGTGCGCTCGGCGACGGTGGCCCTGCAGATGGCGATCGAGAATGGGCTGACCGACCTGGATGTCAGGATCATCGATACGCAGCTCATTGCCAGTCCCGTGGCGACGTTGATCAAACTGGCGGCGGAATGGGCCATTGCCGGTATGGATGCTGACACTATCGAGGCGCGCGTGCGTGCGCTGAGCCGGCGCGGCAGGATTTACTTCTCTGTGGAAACGTTGAAGTATTTGGCGATGGGCGGGCGTATCGGCGGTGCCGCCGCCCTGGTCGGCAGCGCCTTGCAGGTCAAACCTGTCTTGACGTTCAGGAATGGCCAGGTCGAGGCGTTCGAAAAAGTGCGCACCCACAAACGCGCCGTGGATCGTCTCAAGGAGCTGGTGACAACACAAATCTCCCGAGACGGCGATGGATTCTTGAGCATCATGCATGCCGATGTTGCGGATGAAGCGCAGGAATTGGCCGGCGAAATGCGTGCCAGGCTAGGCATCTCTGACGTCCCGATTCTCGCAGTGCCACCGGCCATCGTAACGCACGGCGGGCCAGGTGTTTTGGGGGCAGGATTCTTTACAGCGCAGGAGCAAACAGACTGATGAATATTCGTATCCTTGACACTGCAAATCGGCGCGACGTCAGGCAGTTCGTTGAATTTCCTTTTGCCCTCTACGAAGACTGTCCGCAATGGATGCCGCCGCTGGTGTCGAGTGTCAAAGCGACGCTGGACCAGCGGCATTACCCTTTCTATCGACATTCCGACGCGGAATTTTTCCTGGTCGAAGATAAGGGTGACGTTGTTGGGCGCATCGCCGTGCTCGAAAACCGTCGCTACAACGACTACAATCAACGTAAGGCGGCGTTCTTCTACCATTTCGATGTCATCGACGACGTGGACGTGGCACGGGCGCTCTTTGATGCGGCGTCGGATTGGGCTGCGCGGCGCGGTCTCACGATGTTGTATGGTCCCAAAGGCTTCCTGCGCTCGGATGCGCCCGGCATTTTGATCGAGGGATTCGAGCACCGTGCAGCGCTGAGCATGCCGTATAATTATGCTTACTATCCGCGTCTGATGGAGAGGCTCGGGTTTGAGAAAGAGATCGACTACCTCTCCGGTTACGTCGCGAGAGGACAGGACCTCGACGAGCGCTTCTATGCGCTGGCTGACAAAATCAAGGAACGGCGCGGCTTCTGGGTGAAGAATTTCCGTAGCAAACGCGAGTTGCGCGCGTGGATTCCCAAAATCCAACGGGTAAACAACGAAGCTTTTACTGAAGTTTGGGGTTATTATCCTATAGATGACGCTGAGGTGCAGATGATCGGCAAGCAACTGCTGTCGGTCGCCAATCCACGGCTGATGAAGGTGGTGATGAAGGGCGACGACATCGCGGGCTTTGCCTTCGTCTTCCCGGATATTTCTGAGGCACTCAAGCAGGTGCGCGGACGTTTGTGGCCTTTCGGCTGGATTCGCGTCTTGTGGGCCATGAAGACCACCCGCCGGATGAGCGGCAACGGCGTGGGGCTGCTGCCGGAATATCAGGGTATGGGAGGCAGCACACTGCTGTATGTCGAGTTGGCCAAGACGCTCAAAGCGGCGAAAGCCATCCACTGCGATCTTGCTCAGGCGATGGAGACGAACGTCAAGAGCCTGGGCGATATGAATGCCATCGGCGCGCAGTGGTACAAGCGCCACCGGGTCTACCGGCGTGCGATTTAATTGATACGTCACTTACAGGAAAGGAGAAGCGATGAGTTATTTCCGCAAGAAGGGACTCACGCGTATCGATCAACAATTTTTGGCAGGGGGATCATTCCGGAACTGGATGCATCTCGTTGCCGCTAACGGTGGCGTCGACTGGCGTTACTGGGTCAGGAGTCTGTACGTTTCCATCGTGGCGCTGTTGGGCGGGCCGTTTCGCGCTTACGAGAACGCTCGCTTCGGTGCGCGCATCGCAGCCACACCTATCCGTGAAGCGCCGGTTTTCATCCTGGGCCATTGGCGCAGCGGCACGACCCACGTGATGCGCTTAATGGCGCAGGACCCGGTCTTTGCCGTCGTGACCTTCGTCCACACGATGATCCCCGGGCTGTACCTGAGCAGTCCCCTGTTCCGCGCGCTCCTGGTCAGCAGCCTGCCTAACGTCCGCCCTATGGACAATGTCACCGTTGCGCCGGATGCCGCCGAAGAGGAAGAATACGCGCTGGGAAATCTCGGCCCGTATTCATTCTACCACGCGCTTTCCTTCCCCAAAAAGATGCGTGAGATTTTCGACAGGTGTGTGCTCTTCGAAGGCGTGGAGCGCAAAGTCGTCGAGCAATGGCAGGCCATCTACCTCCACTTTCTCAAAAAAGTGACCTTCTCTTCGGGTGGAAAACGTCTGCTCCTCAAGAATCCGGCCAACACGGGCCGCATTCCTACCTTGCTGGAGTTGTTCCCCGACGCGAAGTTTATCCACGTCTACCGTAATCCTTACGTCGTGTACAGCTCGACGATGCACTGGCTGGACAAAGAGTTGGTGCCGACGGCGTTGCAGGACGTCGATGAGGAGGCGGTACGTGAAAACGCGCTGCGCAACTACGAGAAGTTGATGTTGCGCTACGAGGAGGACAAGGCACTGATCCCTGAGGACAATCTCGTCGAAGTACGCTTCGAGGATTTCGAGACTGATCCACTCGGCGAGGTCGCGCGCATCTATCAGGCCTTTGGCTTGACGCTGACTCCTGAGGCACAGCAACAGATGCAGCAGTATCTTTTGACGGTGAAGGGGTACAAAAAGAACACCTATCGTCTGGATCAGCGTACCCGGCATGAGTTGGCCCGACGCTGGGGATTTGCGATCCGCCGTTGGAAATATGAGCCACCGAACGTATAATCATCATTCAAGGACATCACAATGGACACACCTGTGACGCGCAAAGAACTCTCGTGGTTGACCAAGGTGATCTACGGCACCGGCGACTGGGGCATGGCGACCTTCAACACGCTCCGGCAGATTTTCTACGCCATCTTTTTGACAGACGTGGTGGGCCTTGACCCACGCCTGGCTTCTTTCGCCGCGTTGATCGGCGTACTCTGGGACGCAATCAACGATCCGCTGGTCGGCACCATCAGTGACAAAGTCCGCAGCAAATGGGGGCGGCGACGGCCTTTCCTTCTCTACTTTGCCGTGCCCTACGGATTGGCCTTCCTGATGCTGTGGTGGGCGCCGCCGTGGGAAAACCAGATCCTGCTGATGATCTACGTGATGCTCGCCTACGCGCTCAGCGATACGTTCCAGACGCTCGTCATCGTGCCCTTCCATGCGCTCACCCCCGAAATGACGTCTGACTACGATGAGCGCACGTCGCTGGCGGGCTACCGTATGTTCTTCAACTTCATCGCCTCCATCGTCACCGCCGTCGCCGCGCCGATGATTGTCGATGCGACGATGGCAGGCGGAGGAACACAGCAGCAAGGCTACGTGATCGTCGCGACCCTCTTTGGTGCGTCGTCGATCATCCCCTACTTGCTCATCTTCTTTACTGTGCGAGAGAAATCGAGCAGCGAACGCCCGCCGGAGATGATCTCTTTCAAGAGCACGTTGCGTACTGCCTGGCAGAACGTCCCTTTCCGTTACGCCACCGCGCTCTACATGCTCAACTGGGTGACGTTCGACTTAGTCGGTGTGACGTTACCGTACTTTCTCATCTACTGGATCGCACGAGGCAATCTACTGGCGACAGTGCCGGGGATCGGTATGCCGATCGAATCGGTCGTATTGGGCGCGATGTTGATCACCGCCGTCATCGTCCTGCCGTTCTGGACGTGGCTGGCCTATCGCATCGGCAAGCGCAAGGCCTACTTCGTCGCCATTGCGTTTTGGGTGATTCTCATGCTGCTGATTAATGTCATTCCGCCGTTGGATTACACGCTGGTGATCGTGATGGCAGTGCTGATCGGCATCAGTGTCTCTGCGGCGCATGTATTGCCCGACGCGATTTTCCCCGACGTCATTGACTGGGATGAGCTGCGCACGGGAACGCGCCATGAGGGCGTCTATTATGGAGCCAAGAACTTTATCCGCAAACTGACCACTGCTGTTGCGATTTTTCTGGCTTTGCAAGTGCTCGGCTGGCTAGGATACAAAGTCCCGCCGGAAGGTGTAACACAATTCACACAGCCGGAATCCGCGATTTTGGGCATCCGCATTCTCACCGGACCGGTGGCTGCGGCCATCTTGTGCGGGGTGTTGGCGGTAACGTGGTATTATCCGCTGGATCGCCAACGCCACAGACGCGTCTTACGGTTGTTGGCGCGTCGTCAGGCGCGCGAGGCTCGGAGCCAGGTGGCGGTCGCGACGGTACGGCCCACGCTCGATGAGTCTCGTTTCTAACCCTATCAAAAATGGTATATAATGTAGGTATTAATTCTGGGAGCATCACGGATACGAGGAACACACGATGCAATCATCTATCAACCGCCGTCAATTCTTGAAACTGGGTGCTGCTGCACTGGCATGGATTTTTTCGCGCAAAGTACCTGTCTTGGAAGCGTCAGCGGCTTTGGCGAGTTCGTTCGAGCCGGACTCGTTGCCGGATTTCTTGCCACCGCCGGCTTCCCTGGGGCGCATCATCAATGCGCGGCAGCCTATTCTTCGCGCGCCGTCTCCGACAGCCGAGTTGGTCGAGTGGAAAACGCGTGATGAGGTGATCCCGTTGAAAGCCACCCTATTGGGAAAGGCGCCGTGGCCGAGCAATCCGATCTGGTATTTTACCGAAGGGGGGTTTATCCACAGCGCGTACGTTCATCCTTCAGAAAACCTCCTCCAAACGAACATTGTGACCGATGTGCCTGAACCCGGTTTCTGGGCCGAAGTGACCGTTCCGGTGGCGATCAGCCGTTCGTCGCCGGATTCGCCTTATGCCGGACGCCGGTTGTACTATGAGACGACATACCGCGTCATCAACGCCGTGCAGGACGAGCAGGGTGAATGGTGGTACCAGCTCCAGGAGGGCCTCGCCTGGGCGCCTGGCCCCTACGCCCCGGCAGCGATGTTGCATCCCATCACCCGTGAGGATTTGGCCCCCATCTCGCCTGGCCATCCCGATAAATGGCTTCAGATTGACATCAGTGACCAGATGCTGACGTGTTTTGAGGGACAGACGCCGGTTTTCTCCACGCCGGTGGCCTCTGGGTTGTGGAACACGGCGACGCCGCTCGGGGAGTTCCGCATCCTCTACCAACGGCATGCGCAGCGGATGATCGGTGCCGATTATGATTTGGTGGGTGTGGCGTTCCCCACATATTTCACCAATTCGGGGGTTGCCATCCACGGGACGTATTGGCACAATGATTATGGACGCCGTCACAGTCACGGCTGCCTCAACGTGCCAAGCCGCGCTGCGCGCTGGGTCTTCCGTTGGGTCGAGCCTTACGTTCCCTACGAATTGTATACCTATCGCTCGACGCCTGAAGAAGGCACCCGCGTCGTCGTTGTTGCGTAAATGCGAAAAAAAATAGAAAGGGTGTTTTGTTGAGCGAGCGCGCTCGCTCACAAAAACACCCTTTTCATCCACCGCTTTAGCGGTCTTGTTTGCTAGGGGGCAAAGATATGTCAGAAGAGCCTGAAATCGTTGAAACGGATGAAGAGATCGTCCAGCAGGAGACGCCGGACCCACACGCCGTGCAGCTTGAGGAACTGAACAAGCAGGCGCGCGAGCATCTGGTGGCGAACGAGTGGGAGGTGGCGCTCGATGTGTACCGCCAGGCACTTGCCCTAACGGAAGAAGCAGAGGACGACGCCGGTAAAGCCGAGGCGCTGAACAATATCGCCAGCGTCTACCTGGCGCAGAAAGAGTGGGCACAGGCGCTCGAAACGCTGGAACCGGCGCGCGATCTGCTGCGCGAAGCCGGTGATCAGGAAGGTGAGGCGACCACGCTCAACAACATCGGGTCGGCTTACAACGGGCTAGGCGATTGGGCACAGTCGATGGCTACGTATGAAGAAGCGCTCGCCATCCGTGAAGCGCAGGGCGATTTGGAAGGCCAGGCGAAGACCATTCGCAACCTCGCCATCATCTACGCGCAACACGGCAACCGTGCCAAGGCCAAAACCTACCTCAACAGAGCAATGCAGCTCGCCAAGAAAGCCAAGTCCAGCGAACTGGTTGGGATCCTCCGTACAACGATCTCGCAACTGCCGAGGTTCAAGCGGTAACCAGTATCGCTCCCCGCCCCCGGACTTCTTGCTTCCCGACCCCGGGACGGGGTCGGGAAGCATACGTGAGACTCAAGCCAACGCCGGATGACGCGGTGCGGGCATACAGATAATTTCCGCGAATTCCAGATCGAAGAACGTCTGCGCGTGCGTGGGATAGAGTACGACCGCCGTATCCGCTCCCCGGCCCGTTCCGGCAATCGCCAGCACCGGCTTGTTCTCCGGAACCAACCCTGCATCGGCCGCCATCAGCGCGATCTCCGCCACGACCTTCATCCCCTGCCCGAAAATTCGCAGCGTGAAGGCGATAATCTCCTCGATCTCGTACGTCCCCAATTTTTTGCGCACGGCGCGCCCCACGCCACCGAAGGCGTGCGTCGTCGTGAGGATGTGGACACCCGCCTCGGTCAGTGCAGCGGCGTTCTCCGGCGTCAGCTCCTGCTTGTGGGTCGCGGCGAATCCTGTGGAATGCGTCACGGCGACCACCGTGAACCCCGTAAACACCTCGGCGGCGCGAACGGCGGTTGCGCCGCCCGTCGTGGCGACCAGGACGGTATCGATGCCCAGCGCCTGCCCGCGCTCACGGGCCACGGCCAGCGTGCGTTCGGTGTTCTCCGGCCCGGGCTTGGCGAAATAAACGGTCTGTGCGATTAGTTCTGTCATTGTAACCTCCTGGGAAAATAGCAAATGGCAAAGACTGCAAAAGTCTCAGCACGTACTTCTCTTGCAAACCTCTTGTTCGGCGTAGATATTTGCTCAACCGGCGCCTCGTGAGACTTTTGTAGTCTGGCTCCTGCGGGACAAACATCAGTGGTGTTATTTGACAAGTATCCTGGAATCACTATAATTTTCTTATTATACACGCGCTGTTACCAGATCCAAACCAACTCCGGGAAACTTTGTACGGAAGGAGGGTATACTCGGAGGGATGATGTATTGAGGTGGGCGTGTGTCTCAACTGTTCCATTTAATCAATTTAAGGAGGAGAACGATGAAACGCAAGTCCCTGTTTTACGTTGTGATGTCCCTCTTCACCCTGCTCAGTTTGGGGCTGTCGGCCTGCCAACAGACACCGGCCCCAACCGTAGCACCCCCCGCAGCACAGCCGACGGCGGTCCCGGAACCCGAGGAGGCCTTCGAGCCGATGTCGGTTTCGGCCCCAGATTGCGATTACGGCGGCAAGATCAAGGAGATCGCGGCGGTGGATGAGTTGACGGTACGCTTTAACCTCTGTAAGCCCGATCCGGCGTTTACGGCAAAGATTGCTTTTATCCCCTTCGCCATCCAGCCTAAAGAATGGATCGAGCAGAACGGTGGCGCTGGCGCGTTGCTGGAAAAACCTATCGGCACCGGTCCATATATGCTGGAAAGCTGGAATCGTGGTGATAGCCTCATCTTCAAAGCATTCGATGGCTATTGGGGTCAGAAAGCCAAAGTCGAGACTTTGGTTTTCCGTTGGGCCACAGAAGGCGCGGCCCGGCTGTTGGAGTTGCAATCGGGCACGGTGGACTACATCACCAATATCAGCCCAGATGACTACCAGAAAGTGGAAGATGACCCGAATCTGCAACTGCTGGCTGTGCCGAACCCTAACATTCTGTATCTGGCGATGACAAACACTTTCGCGCCGTTCGATAACGTCAAAGTACGGCAAGCCATTGCGATGGGGATTGACCGGCAGCGCATCGTAGACAACTTCTACGCTGAAGGGTCCCAGGTTCCGACACACTTTACCCCGTGTAGTATTCCTAATGGATGCGCCGGCGATCCGTGGTATGACTTCGATCCGGTGGCAGCCAAGGCGTTGCTTGCGGAAGCAGGTTATCCCGATGGCTTCAAGACCGCGATCTACTACCGCGACGTGTTTCGTGTGTATCTGCCGGAGCCGGCTCTGGTTGCGGTCGAGGTTCAAACCCAGCTAAAGCAAAATCTCGGCATCGAGGTCGACGTTGTGGTTATGGAATCCGGCGAATTCATCGACGAATCGACGAACGGACGTCTGGATGGTTTCTACCTGTTAGGCTGGGGCGCCGACTATCCGCACCCCACGAACTTCCTGGATTTCCACTTTGGTAAAGAAAACCCGCAGTTCGGCGATCCGCATCCGGCGATCTATGAAGCACTAGAGAAGGCGGCGCAGATCGGTATCGCTGCGGACGCTGAAGCCCTCTACGCCGAAGCCAACAACGCAATCCGCGAGCTTGTCCCGATGGTTCCGATTGCGCACGGTGCGGCAGCCGACGCGGCGCTGGCGAGCCTGGACGGAGCCTACGCCCCGCCTTTCGGCGCCACTTTGTACGCGAATGTGGATTCGGGGAAAGACACGGTCGTGCGTATGCAGAACGCGGAGCCGATTAGCTTGTATTGTGCCGATGAAACCGATGGCGAATCTCTGGCACCGTGCTGGCAGGTCCTCGAGCCACTGTTCCGCTATAAGGCTGATTCTGGCGATACAGAACCTGCATTGGCGACCTCCTGCGAACCCAACGCCGACCTGACCGAGTGGGTGTGCAAGCTTCGCGCGGGCGTCAAATTCCACGACGGTTCGGATTTCGATGCGAACGACGTGATTGCCTCGTGGGCTGCGGGTATCGACGCCGCCAATCCCAATCACAAAGGCAACACTGGAGCGTTCGAGTACTACAGCAATCTGTGGGATGGGTTGATGAACGCGGGCGAGTAGCCACGTTCGAGAGACTCAAAGAGGTGGGATGCACTTACTCTAAGCAAAACGGTGTTTTGGCGTTTCGACCGTCATTGTAGGCGTAAAAGTGCGTCCCACCTGAATAGTTGCAGATGTGAAACGTGAAACGCGAGGCTCTGTTGTAGACAGGCTCACGTTTCACGTATCACGTATCTCCAGGGAGGCGTACCGTCTGATGATGCGTTTCCTCGAAAGGCGTTTGTTATGTTTCAATACGTTATCCGCAGGCTTATCTTAGCCATTCCGGTCTTATTCGGCATTCTTTTGGTGACATTTATCCTGGCGCGGTTGATCCCCGGCGATCCGTGTAAAGCCATTCTGGGCGAAAAGGCGACACAAGCGGTGTGTGAACGCTTTATCCGCGAGCGCGGTCTGGATCAGCCGATTCACGTGCAGCTTGGCATCTACATCCGCGACGTGGCGCGCGGTGACTTCGGAAACTCGATTCGTTACAGCCGGCCTGTGAGTATCATCCTTATCGAGCGCTTGCCCTTAACGGTTGAGTTGGGCGTCATCGCCACCTTGCTCGCTGCTTTGATCGGCATACCGCTCGGCATCCTGTCCGCCGTGTACAGCAACTCCTTCGTGGACGTAGCTACGATGGTGACGGCCAACATCGGTGTCTCAATGCCCGTCTATTGGTTGGGGTTGATGCTGGCTTACGTGTTCGCGCTGCTGTTGAAGGACACCTTTTTGTGGTTGCCACCTTCGGGTCGCCTAACAGCCGGTTTGACTTCTATCCCGTTCTACCAGGTTTACAATCTGAACGCCGGCGATCCTGAATCGTTCCGCTTCCACGTCTATGAATTTATCGGCAACATGGTCGTGATCAATTCTTTTATCACGGGCAACTGGAAGATACTGTGGGATGCGATCCAGCATCTGATTCTGCCCTCCGTGGCGCTGTGTACCATCCCGATGTCCATTATCGCGCGGATGACGCGGTCGAGTATGCTAGAGGTCCTGGGATTGGATTACATCCGCACGGCACGGGCTAAGGGAATGCCCAAATCTAAGGTGGTGCTTAAACACGCTTTCCGTAACGCGATGCTGCCGGTGTTTACCATCATCGGCCTGCAATTGGGGACGATCTTTGCCGGCGCGGTGCTCACCGAGACGATTTTTGGACTGGCGGGGGTGGGGCGGATGCTGTTTGAAGCGATTACCGCGCGCGACTACCCTATCGTGCAAGCCTTCACGCTGGTGATCGCCATAGGCTACGTCGGCATGAATTTGTTGGTCGATGTGTCCTACGGTTTTATCGATCCTCGGATTAAACTGAAGTGACAGGGCCAACTATGACGCCTACGACACCTGAACCACCTTCTGGAGCGCCATCGCGAGAAGACTCGAAACGCTCGCCCGAAGCTTCGAATGACAGCTTCCAGGATTATCGTGCCAATAGCCTGTGGCGGCTGATGCTGCGCCGCATCTTGCGGCAGCGCTCGGCCATCATCGGCGGCGTCATCCTGGGGATACTGATTTTGGTTGCCGCCTTCGCCCCGGTCATCGCGCCCTACGACCCGGAAGAGGTCCTCATCGGCGTCGAACCGGTGCGCAAGCGCCAGGCTCCGTGCATCCACCTGCTCGGCTGTCCCACCGACCAGCCGCAGCACTGGATGGGCCTCGATGGCAACGTGCGTGATCAGTTCAGCCGCGTTATCTACGGGACGCGCGTTTCGCTCTTCATCGGATTCTCGACCATTGGCTTTGCGATTATCCTGGGTACAGTCCTCGGCGCGGTTTCCGGCTATGCTGGCGGATGGTTGGATAACGTCATCATGCGTTTGATGGACGTGCTCATGGCCTTCCCCTCGCTTTTGCTGGCGATCGCGATTGTCAACGTGTTGGGTCGCGGCCTGCAAAACGCGCTGTTGGCGATTGCCATCGTCAACGTGCCGGTTTACGCGCGCGTGATGCGCGCCAGCGTTCTTTCGATTAAGGAGCAGGACTTCGTCGAAGCGTCGCGCGCGCTGGGGGCAAGTCCTGTGTGGATCTTGTTCGTGCGCATCTTGCCCAACGCGCTCTCCCCGTTGATTGTACAGGGCACGCTCGGTATCGCGGGGGCGATCCTCGAAGCGGCAGCGCTTTCCTTCCTCGGCCTGGGCGCACAGCCGCCGACGCCGGAATGGGGATCGATGCTCGGCTCGGAACGCAATCAGGTCTTTACCGCGCCGCATCTGGTGTTCTATCCCGGTTTGGCGATTATGATCACGGTGTTGGCCTTCAATTTGCTTGGCGATGGGCTGCGCGACACGCTGGATCCGCGTCTGAGCTTCAATAAGGCCGTTCCAGGAGAATAAACCAGCCAGACTTTGGCGCTGGCGCAGGAACTTTCCTCTGATGTGGCCTGGTTTACATCCTGGAATTACTTAAGGCGGAGCAGATGTTGTAGTCTTTGAGTCGGGTAGTCGGGTAGTCACGGCTTCAACGATCCGGAGTGTAGTGTTTCAAGGGTTATTCACATCAAAAAACGGGGCCGCAGCCGGCCCCGTTTTTCGGTGTGTGAAATCTTACTTCCAATCCACCTGCTGGAACTCGCTGTCGACCACTTGATAAATCCAAATCTGCGGATCGGTTAGATCGCCGCTGGCCTGGTAGCGCAGGTTGTTGAGCAGTGTGGGGACACTCTCGCTGCGCAGGACGTTGGCGATCTTGGATGCCTCGAAGCCATTTGCTTTGCGCACGCCCTCGGCCAGCACTTGCATCGCCACGTAACCGTTGACGGAGTAGGTGTCGGGATTGCGATATTCCACCACCTGATAGGCCTCGAACCACTGCGCGTCTGCCACGTAGCGGGGGCTGGGGGCGAAAGCGCTGACGTACATGCCCTCCGCCGTACCGTCTGCGTCGTCGATGGATGCGGCCAGGAAGACGCCATCACTACCCAGCATCGGGACGGTGACACCGGCCTCGACCAGTTCGTAGCGCAGGAACGGCGCTTCGATTTCGTACCCGGCGTAGAAGATGGCGTCGGGGTTGGCGGCCTGAATCTGCTGCACCTCGCTCCCGTACTGGCTCTGGCCTTCCTCGACCTCAATGTTCGTGATCGCTTGCGCACCACGGGCTTCCAATTCCCGGATGAGCGATGCGGCCAATCCCTGCCCGTACTCGGTGTTGTTGAACACCACCGCCACCCGCGTGGCTTTGAGATATTCCGTCAAGAAGCGCGCATTCACGGCAGCCTGCACGTCGTCGCTGGCGTTGACGCGGAAGAAGTTAGTATAGCCCTTCTGGCTGAGGCTCTGCTCGGACGCCGTCGGCGTGATGACGATCAACGGCAGATCTTTGTATAGTTCCATTGCCGCCAATGTCTGCCCACTGTTGAGGTGGCCGATCACAGCGATGACCCGTTCGCCTTTGCTCAGCGCATCCTGGATGACGGCTACTTGGGCGACGGCGACGTCGCTGTCGGATTCATCGTCCAGCGGGCGGACGACGACACGATAGCCTAACAGGCCACCGCTGCGGTTGATTTGTTCCGCTGCCAGGCGCACGCCGCCTAGCACGGTCTGCCCGCCGTTGGCCTGGAACCCGCTGAGTGGCACGGCTACGTAGACGATGACGTCACCTTTAGCCGGCTCTTTCACGCCGCCGCCACAGCCTGCCAGCGTCACCATCGTGAGTAGTATGATGGTTAAACCTAAGCGTTTTATCATAATCAGGATTTACCTCCTCGAAAACAGCCTTACTACAACCCTTAAGGCGGATCACAATCCGCCGTCCCCGCAGCGCCGGATTGTGATCCGGCGCAAGCATTTTGGTTTAGCTTATGCCCGGCCCCTGGTAATCGTAGACTTCGTTGATACTGCTGACCAGGTCGTTCAGCCGCGCGATCTGTTCCTCGATATCCTGCCGTAGGCGATCGGAACGCCCGCTTTCGATGTCTTGCGCGTTGATCAACTGCGCCTGGCTGTACACCGTCGCCAGCGCCGTGTTGCTTTGTTCGAGTTGCAATTCGGCCTGCTTCATGCGGCTGTTCAGAGCGGCCAGCGATTCCATCTGTTTGTGCTTGCTTTCGATGACGGCCTCCAACTGTCGTTTGACCTCCTGGTTCTTTTCCAGGCTTTGCCGTGACGTTAGGGCCTCCAGTTCCTTGGGGACGGTCGCCCGCTCTTGGGCCAGTAATGGATCGTGGCGGTAAGCATCGAGGCGCAGCGCCAGTTGGTAGATGTGGCTGACCCAGTCGGCAAGCTGTCCGGCCGTATCTTCCAGGCGGTCGCGCAATACACCAGCGCGCTGTTTGCCGATGTAGGCTTCGATGCGACGTTGGTATTCCAGAGCCTTCTCGACTTCGTTGCGTAATTCGGCATCCTGCACCTTGCGCGGGTTGAAGCGCTCTTGGAACAAGTCGAGTTGCACCTTGGCATTGGCTTCGAGATCTGTAAGGCTGGAAAAGACCATAGCAGCTACACCCAGAATGCCGAGTGCGGGCCAGGCCCAGAATGGCCAACCCGGGAATGGTCGCGGCAGGAAGAACATCAACAGCATGACCAAGCCGATGATGACGGCATTCTCCCAACGGAAGAACGCGTATTGGATGATGGCTTTGCGCGCTTTCTTTTCGATTCTGGAACGAATATCGGACATAGGCAATCTCGAATGAGCGAATCAGTGAATCAGCGAATGAGCAAGTTCTCTCCATTCTTTCATTCTTGATTCTTTCATTCTCCCCTTCTTCATTCTAAAAGTACGTCGAGATAATCTTGTACAAGTCCTCGATGTCGGTTTCGGTGGCGCGGCGATACTGCCCCCCGCCCATTTCCGCCATTTCGCGCATCAGTTTCTCGTCGGCGTCGCTGCCAAAGGCAATGGTGAAGATGACGATGTGCTGCGTTCCTTGTTCCTGCTGGATGCGGCGTTGTAGCGCCGAAAGCGATTGGCGGCTGCTGTTCTCCTGCCCATCGGTCATCACGACGATAGCGTTGATGGATTCTGGGTTACCCTCTGTCATCAGCCTGTTATAGGCTTCCCATACTCCATCGATGAGGGCCGTGTTGCCCGATGCAATAAGCTGGTCAATGGCGTTGTGCAATTGCGTGCGGCCGGTATCATCCAGTGGTTGCAGCGAACGCACGAGGTTGACGTTGGTCGCAAAGGTGATTAGCCCCACCTGGTCGCGATCACCGCGAATCTGATCGACGAAAGAGCGCAGCGCCGTGCGCGTCAACGCGATTTTGTCTCCTTCCATGCTGCCGCTGGTATCGACGACGAGATACACATTCGTCGGACGTTTGGTGTACCACCAGACATTCTGCACGACCTCAACCACGCTCGTGGCAGGGATTTGCAGCGTCGTCTGGGGTTGCCGCCAATCCACGGCGTCGTCGGTAAAAGGGCTGCCCGTCCCGTTCAGGCGGATGTCGAGGTCTGCCGGACGGTAGCCCACGCTCAACAACTGCTTTTGTACTTCCGCCGATGTCAGGTAGTTGACAAATGCCTGATAGGTGCGGCGTTGATTATCGGTGATTGGCGCTTCGCCGGGCATGCCCAGTTCGAGCAGCGCCAGGGGATGGTCGGCCCACAGTGTCCCTTCCGCCGGGTAGATCGCGACGAGACGCTCGCCGGGCTGCGCCTGGTTCCACACAATGACGACCTGCTCCTGCGCGACGAACGCGTCGAGGAAGTTGCGTCCCTCCGCCGCGAGCCGCTGCACGATAACGTCCTCACCTTCGCCGTAGAAGCGTACCGTGGCCTCCACCGCGCGTACGTATTCGATCGTGGTCTCGGCAGTGGCGGTTTCCTCGGTGAGGCCCCGCGTCAGCCCGGCACCGGCGTAGAATTCGGCCAGCGTCGCCAACAGGCCGCTGGCGTGCCCGGTGCTCGGGTGGTTCCACTTGAACGTCGTGTCGGCGGTCGCTTTTTGCTGGATATCCTTCCAGCCGATGTCGCGATCGGGCCAACCCAATTCGCGCGCCACACTCTCCCAGGCCGCGATGACGACGGGACTGGCGGCGTAGCGTACCGGGTCGCCAAAGCGCCGGTTGCCAATGGGGATGAGGGCTTCACCCTCGACTGCGTTTTGCTTTTCTACCCAAAGCCGGTCCAGTTGGTTGAGCCACAGACTGCTGTCGGGCGCGATGGCCTGGAACGGTGGATTGGCCAGACTTTGTTCGACCATCTTTTCGGGGACGACGGAGATGGTGCGCACCAACATCAGCGAGTCGTCGGGCGTTTTGTACGTGTGGGCGTTGAATTGTTCGGCCAGTTTGGCCAACGTCGAGGCCATACCCGGAGAGACGGCGATCGTCACTTCTGCTGTCGCCGAGTCCCAACCGCTCTGGTCGGTCGTTATGCCACTTCTGTCTCGGAGGTTGTCCCAAACCGATTTCCCGGCCCACGCTACCACGATGACGCACAGGCACACCACAACGATCCCCACACCAACGGCGATCAACGTGGTGCGTTGTTTGGCGTTGAATTCGTTGCTCATCGTATCATCCTAATTTGCCACGTTCAACTCGAACCAGCGCAGCAAGGCCAGCAGTACTTCGCGGTCGGGGTTGCGCATCGCGTCGCTGCGCGGTACGATCATTTCCACACCCCGATCACTCCATTTCACGAAGAGGCTTTCGGGGGTCGCGTCCAGCGGGACATTGGGGTTGGTGGGGCGCAGGCCGTAAGCCAGGGCAGCCTTTTGTTGCTCGTCGCTGAGCAGGAACCGCTGGAACTCCAGCGCGGCGTTCTTCTCCAGCGCGCTGGTCTCAGGCCCCACCCAGATGGTGTAGGGGAACTCGAACCAGGTGACGTACTTGGGATAGTAAATCTTGAGCGGGTCATCCCAACGGGTGAGGATGCCTTGCATATTCTGTAAGAGGTCGCTTTCGAGCAATTGCCCGCCATCGCCCACGCTGTAACCGAAGAGTGCAAAGTCCTCGGCCGTGTAGGCACTGGCGCTGCTAAAGTCGGTGACGGAGCCCATCAACTCGCGCAACCACGTTTGGAACTGCGGATCGGTGAAATCGGCCACGCTGATGTCGGTGCGCTCGTAATACTCGCCAGCCGCAGCGACCATAGCGGTCAGCCCGCCGGCATTCTTGTTGGGATTGGGGACAACTAGCTTGAAAAAGCCCCACGATGGATCGCCGCCCAGCTCCGGCCAGCCGCCTTTCGCTACAGCCGCATCGTGGATGATGTTCCAACTCACGCCGCCGAAGGTCTGTTCCAGGACGGTGGCACGGCTTTCGTAGATGCCCCAGGTGAAGAGGCTGATGGCGATGGGCCGTGCGCGGTATTGACCATCGGTCAGGAAGACATCGCGTCCTAAGCGCTCCTTGTAGGAAGCATTCGCCAGCTCCACCAGATAGCGGCTGTCGGGGATCCAGACGGTGGGGAAGTCTTCCAGGGTGGCTTTTTCGGCCTCGGTCAGGTTGTCCGGGTCTGAGTCCGGGCCAAGCGCGCCAAAGTCGTTGCGGTCCCAGCGGCCAAGTGCGGTGAGACCGTCCATGGCGGTGATCTCAACCTTGATGGGGACACCGTCTAGTGTGGGATTAGTGGAGTTGTAGGTGGCGGCGGCGTTGCGCACCCACGGTTCGACGGGGAGGGCTGTGAGCACCCGCACTGTTATGGTATCGGGGGCGACGAGCACCAACTCGGCCTCTTCGGGTGAATTGCCGCCGGTAACGATGCGCGCGACCACTGAAACCCCAATGATTAACAAAACGACGACTAAGATACCTATAAAAATCCAACGCGTACGTTCCATGCCGTTTTTATGCCTCCCGTGCTCTCAACCGATCGAACGGACTATGAAGGAGCGCGCCTAAACTGGCCGCACTATGGCGATATTTTCCGTTCTTCGATAGGTCCACCGTTTATGGGGACAAGGGATAAGCGCACGCAATGAACGCACGCTCACCCCTTATCTATGTGGTTTTTATTCACTCAAACCGAGCTTCTTGCGGCGTTCGGCTAGTTGGCTGTTCAGGGTATTGCGGTCGAGGACGTCGTCGATCTGCGCATCTAAGTCGGTCGCGCGCATTTCGACGGCGGTGGAGGCCTTATCCAACCGCGTGTAGACGCTCTCCGCAATCCGGCTGATATCCGAATCGCCCGATCCCATCAACGAGTCCAGATCCTTCATCGCCTTGACGGAGATTTCCTTGCTCTTGGCCAGTTCGAGCAGGGCTTGCAATTCCTCGCGCTGTTGCTTCATCGTCGCCAGGCGGGCTTCCAGTTTAACCTTGGCGTCCAGCAATTTCTGGTATTCGCTGTCCTGCCGTTGAGCCTGCTCGCGGTACGTCTCGATCAGGCGCTGCGTGCTGTTGAGCTTGCTCTGTACACTCATAGCCGCCGTTTCGTTGCCTTCCAACAGGAACGCATCGATGGCGCGATCCAGTTCTTCGGCCTTCTGCTCGAAATCACCGAGTTTGCGCTTGAGCGATTTGACTTCCCCACCGACGGTGGCGGCGGCGTCCTCCAAATCTTCCAGGCTGTCTTCGACCTGGCGGATGTACTGGTCGATCACGGCGACGCTGTTGTTCTTGAGCGCCCTGTCGACCAGAGAGTGGAGATTCGCCGAAATCAGAGTGGATACTTTTTCCAATAAGGTTGCCATTTTGTTTACCTCCCGCGTAATATGCTTTTGATCTGTTTACTCTTAAGTTTAGCTTCGAACGGTTCTTTGTCAAAGTGACTTTGGTGTGGAAAGCCTTTTTCGACATCTTTATTACGTTGACGGTGGAACAAAGTTGTAGCATCGACCCGGCTTACCGCTTACGCCCCCGTCTACCGTCTACTGTTTACCGTCTACCGAATCCGCTTGCCATATGCGTAGTTCTGGGTATAATGACGCCTGTACCTAGCCGCCACCCTAGCTCAATCGGCAGAGCAGACGCTTCGTAAGCGCCAGGTTTTGGGTTCAATTCCCAAGGGTGGCTCTCCGGCCCCGGAGTCCACGGGGCCTTTTTTGTAGATGAATGGCGAAAGGAAATATGCGAGTACATCGGATACTCAACCAGATGTGGCGATGGCTTAGTGAGGATAGAAGACTGGCCGAAGCCCTTATCGCGCTGCTGATCATCCAGGCTATTGTGCTGTTTCTTCCCCAGGCTCCGGTCTCCATCTCCACTAGCCCCGTTTATGCACGCTGGCTTGCCGGATTGCGACCGACCTTCAAAACGTGGGCCACACCTCTGGCGACGGTAGGCTTGTTTACACTGCGCACATCGCTGTGGATGCGCGTTCTTCTCGCCTGGCTGGCGTTAATCATTGCTGTACGCTTCGCTGATCTGCTTGAACACTGGAGAGAGTGGTCACATTCCCGTCGCTGGCTTCGGGTATTGGCGTGTGTTGCCGGCGTGTTCATCATCACCGGGTGGGGCATGCAGACGCTGTGGGGATGGAAACAGTCGGATGTGATTGCCTGGCCCGAAACACCCATCGCCATCTCGGAGCGCGGGTTGACGTTGCCAGCACGCGATGACGTTTCCCAAGGCAGGTTTATTCCGTTGCCGACAGGGCAATATGGACTATACTTTGTTCCAAAGGGGAGCAGCGTGGGGTTGGTGGTGCAGGCGTCAGATGCACAAGGACATGTTCTGCCTCTATCACCTACGGCGCGTGATGAACCACAGGATGAATTGCGTTTAGCGTTGACTGTAGAGACGCCGGAAGCCTACTTTGCACTACCCCGAGTAGGCTACGTTTTTCGTCTTAGCCGGCTGCATAAGACAGATGGGTCAATCCAGGCGCAAGTCTATCGTAGCGCCGATGGTGAATTGCTCGTGGAAACGACGCTGCAGGACGAGGAGTTGCTGGGCGACTACGTGTTGTTCGCCGACGATGTTCGGCTTGAGGTGCAACGTTATGCGTTGCCACGTTTTGAGGCTGTGTACAATCCCGGCGCGCTGTTCGAGGGCGTGGGGATGCTGGCATTACTCGTTGCTGTGTTGGGAGACTATCCTCTCCACCGCACACTCACTGAGCAACCGATGGAAGAGCTGGACGACGAAGATTCGTCAACGGATTGAACAAAGCTTCAGGCTTTTGACTTTGGGCTTTCGACTATCTTTGGGGAGGGATGTATGCGTTCGATCATCATTGGGGTGGCTGGGGGAACTGGCTCCGGCAAGACCACTGTGGCAAATCGCATCCTGGATCGCGTTGGGGCGGAGCACATTGCCTGTATTCCGCACGATGCGTATTACAAAGATTTGCGTCACCTCTCGTTGGAGGAACGCAAAAGTTTGAACTTCGATCATCCAGACGCGCTGGAAACCAGTTTGATGATCGAGCATCTGACTTTGCTGCGTAATGGCTATCCCGCTGAAATCCCGGTCTACGATTTCACCCGCCACGCGCGCACCGATGAGACGATCCACGTCGAGCCGGCCCCGATTGTGTTGGTGGAAGGCATCCTCATTTTTGCCGAGCCGGAGCTGCGCAAGTTGTTCGACGTCAAACTGTTCATCGATACCGCCGGAGACATCCGGTTGATTCGCCGTCTCCAGCGCGATATGCAGGAGCGCGGGCGCACGTTCGAGTCGGTCATCGAGCAGTATATGACGACGGTGCGCCCGATGCACCAGGAGTTCGTCGAGCCGAGCAAGCGCTATGCCGACGTGATCATCCCCGAAGGCGGCTTCAATGAAGTGGCGATTGAGATGGTCGCTGCGCGGATACGGGGATTGTTGGAGGAACGGGCGTAAGCCTGGATAGAATTTTCACGAATCTTACACGAATTTTGATTCCTATTCGTGCAGATTCGTGGTTTATGCGGGCGAGGAAATTATGCATGATGATGTAAGGATTCACCCTACGGCGGATGTTTCGGACGAGGCGCACATCGGCGCAGGGACGAGTATCTGGCACCAGTGCCAGGTGCGCGAGGATGCGCAGATCGGCGAAAACTGCATTCTCGGCAAGGGCGTCTACGTGGATTTTGGCGTGCGGATCGGCGACAACGTCAAGGTGCAGAATTACGTCTCGATTTACCACGGCGTCGAGATCGAGGACGGCGTCTTCGTCGGCCCGCACGTGTGCTTCACTAATGACAATCGACCGCGCGCGGTGAATCCCGACGGGTCGCTAAAGGCCGCCGACGATTGGGTGTTGGGACGAATCGTGATCAAGCGCGGGGCGGCGCTCGGCGCAAATGCCACGATCCTGCCCAAGGTCGTCGTTGGCGAATGGGCGATGGTGGGTGCCGGGGCGGTCGTCACCAAGGATGTGCCCGCGCACGGGCTGGTGGCGGGCAATCCGGCGCGGCTGGTCGGGTTCGTGTGTGCGTGCGGCCACCGGCTGGTTGCAGACCAGGAAGAAGGTGATAGGATAATCGCGCAGTGTCCCAACTGTCATGAAACACTTTCTATACCACTAGAAATTTGGAGGCAGATACAGTGATTTCCATTGCAAAGCCCCTTATCGGGGAGGAAGAAAAACAGGCCGTGCTGGAGGTTTTGGATTCCGGCATGCTGGCGCAAGGTCCACGGGTCAAAGCCTTCGAAGAAGCGTTCGCCGCGATGTGCGGAGTGCAGCACGCGATTGCCACGAGCAGCGGGACGACGGCGCTGCACGTGGCGCTGTTGGCGCACGATATTGGCCCCGGAGATGAGGTCATCACCTCGCCGTTTACGTTCATCGCTTCGGCGAACAGCATCCTGTTCACCGGGGCCAGGCCGGTGTTCGTGGATATCGATCCGGCGACGTTCAATCTGGATGCGGCGCAGATTGAGGCCGCCATCACGCCGCGTACGAAGGCGATTTTGCCGGTGCACCTGTTCGGTTTGATGGCCGACATGGATGCGATTCAGAGTGTCGCTGACGAGCACGGGTTGTCCATCATTGAGGACGCCTGCCAATCTCACGGCGCTGAACTACACGGCAAGCGTGCCGGCGCGTGGGGGACGGGGACGTTCTCTCTGTATCCCACGAAGAACATCACCTCGGCAGAAGGTGGTATGATCACCACGAATGACGCGCACATCGCCGAGAACTGCCGTGTCATCCGCCAGCATGGGATGCGCAGGCGCTACTACCACGACGAACTCGGCTTTAACTTCCGCATGACTGACGTTCACGCAGCCATTGGCCTGGCGCAACTGCGCAAGCTGGAGCAGTTCAATGCGGCGCGGATCGCCAACGCGCATTACTTCAACGCGAATTTGCGTGGGGTTGGCGTCCCGGTCACACCGGAAGGGTACACGCACGTTTTCCACCAGTACACGATCCGCGTGCCTGATGGACGCCGCGACGCGTTGTCGGAACACCTGAAGGCTAATGGGATTGGATTTGGCGTTTACTATCCCGTAGCGATTCACCAGCAGACGTATTACACGCAGCAGTTGGGCTACGACCAGCACTTGCCGGAGGCTGAAAGGGCCACGGAGGAAGTGCTCTCGCTGCCGGTGCATCCCGCGCTTACGCAGACCGATCTGGACGTCATCGTCGCGGCGGTCAACGGCTTTATGGAGGGCGTATGAGCGAGCATTTGAAAGCCGCTGTCATCGGCGTGGGCGCGATGGGGCAACATCATGCGCGCGTCTACACGGAGATCGCCCAGACCAAGCTCGTCGGCGTGGCGGATACCAGCGCGCAGACCGGGCAACGGATCGCCGGCAAATATGGCGTTCCGGCTTACGTGGATTACCGTGAACTCCTGGAACGCGAGAAACCAGACGTGGTCACGGTTGCCGTCCCCACGCGCTACCACCGTGAAGTGGCAGAAACGGCCGTGGCGGTCGGTGCCGACGTGCTGGTCGAGAAGCCAATTGCTGCTACCGTGGAGGATGCTCAGGCGCTCATCGATAATGCCGATGCGCTTGGACGGCGTTTGATGGTCGGCCACATCGTGCGCTTCAGTCCGGCGATCCAGGCATTGAAAGAACATCTGGCTGCCGGCGAGTTGGGTAAGATTTTCCAGATGGTCTGCCGGCGCGTGGGGCCATTCCCGCCGCGCGTGCGCGATGTGGGCGTGGTGATTGACCTGGCCCCGCACGATTTGGACGTGATGCGCTTCATCAGCGGGGC
>JBNGDO010000065.1:0-20663 GCA_049975385.1 Anaerolineae bacterium
CTGCTCAATCGCGGGCAGCATAAGGTGGAGATTGCGGGCGCGAACGTGATGAC
Source organism: Anaerolineae bacterium (assembly GCA_049975385.1). Taxonomy (GTDB): domain Bacteria; phylum Chloroflexota; class Anaerolineae; order B4-G1; family SLSP01; genus DSWT01. The sequence continues at coordinate 54 of JBNGDO010000065.1, forward strand.
CGGCGATATTCACCAACCGGCGCAAGTTCAGGCCGCATTGCGTGGAATGACGTTCGATGCGGTGGTGGACTGGGTCGCGTACCGGCCCGACGACATCGAACGGGACATCGCGCTGTTCCGCGACATCACACGGCAATACATCTTCATCAGCTCGGCGTCGGCCTACCAGAAGCCGCCCGCGCATCCGATCATCACTGAGTCCACGCCGTTACACAATCCCTACTGGACCTATTCGCAGAACAAAATCGCCTGCGAGGAGCGCCTGCAACGCGCTTACCGGGAGGAGAACTTCCCAATGGTCATTATGCGCCCATCTCTGACTTATTCCTCGGTGTTCCCCGTGGCGATCGGCGGGTGGGGGTGCTACACACTGGCGGACCGGCTGCTCAAGGGGAAGCCGATTATCATCCACGGGGACGGCAGTTCGCTGTGGACGGTGACGCACGCGGCGGACTTCGCCAAGGGGTTTGTGGGGCTGCTCGGCAATACGCAAACGATCGGGCACGCTTTCCACATCACGTCGGATGAGGTGCTGACCTGGAATCAGATTTACGCGACGATTGCCAGCGCGCTCGGCGTGGAGGCGAACATCGTCCACATTCCCTCGGATTTCATCTACAAAATCAATCCCTCGCTTGGCGCGGGCCTGCTCGGCGACAAAACGTGGAGTGCCATCTTCGACAACACCAAGATCAAGACTTACGTGCCAACGTACCAGGCGACGATCCCCTTCCGCGAGGGCATCCGCAAAACGCTGGCCTGGTTCGATGCAGAGCCCAGTCGCAAGTGGGTGGATGAGAAGGTCAATCAGGAGATGGATGAGATCATCGCGGCGTATGGCGAGTAGATGGTAGACGGGTAAGCAAATAAGATGCGATGCACTTTACAAGGCGCGTCGCATTTTGTGTTTTTGAACGTTGAAGACAACTGGCGTCCGTGTCCTCATATTCTATCCGATGTTCGCTCTTTTCAGCCGTAGGCTGTTGGTGACGACGAACACGCTGCTGAACGCCATCGCGCCGGCGGCCAGCATCGGATTGAGCAGGCCGAAGGCTGCTGCCGGAATGAGGATGACGTTGTAGAAGAACGCCCAAAACAGATTTTGCTTGATCGTGCGCAGCGTCTTGCGCGAGAGTGCGACGGCCCGCACGACGCCGCGCAGGTCACCGGACATTAGCGTGACCGGTGCAGCGGCCATCGCCACGTCCGTCCCCGTGCCGATGGCGATGCCTACGTCGGCTTGAGCCAGCGCGGGAGCGTCGTTGACCCCATCGCCGACCATCGCCACGACAGCAGGTTTCCCGTTGACCTGCGCCGTTTGGAGCTTCTTGATCTCAGCCACTTTGCCCTCCGGCAGCACTTCGGCCAGTACCGCGTCGACGCCCACCTGTGCGGCGATGGCTTCCGCCGTTTTGCGGTTGTCGCCGGTGATCATAGCAACGCGCAATCCCATACGCTGTAAATCCGCAATCGCCTCGACCGAGCCGTCCTTGAGCGTGTCCGCCACGGCGATCACGCCGCGCACTTCATCGTCCACGGCTACGAGCATGGCCGTCTTCGCCTCCGCCTGCAACCGTTCCACTTCGGGTTGCAAGCCGTTGAGCGGGTAACCGCGCGTTTCCATCATCCGCAGATTGCCCACCGCCACCGCGCGCCCGTCCACCTCGGCGGAGACGCCGTGCCCGGCCTCAGCCTGGAATCCCTCCGGCTCGGACAAGTGCAATCCTCGCGTCGTCGCCTCCGCCCAGATTGCCTCGCCGAGTGGGTGCTCCGAACCTTTTTCGACCGAAGCGGCAAGGCGCAGTAACTCGTGATCGGTAATCAGGGATTGGGGATCGGGGATTTGCTGATTCGCCGATTCGCTGATTCTTGATTCATGATTCGTAACCACATCCGTCACCGCCGGTTGCCCTTTGGTGATGGTGCCGGTCTTATCCAGCACGACGGTGGTGATGCGTCCGGCGCGTTCGAGGGCTTCGCCGTTCTTCAGCAGGATGCCCAACTCCGCGCCCTTGCCCGTCCCGACCATCACGGCGGTCGGGGTCGCCAGGCCCATCGCGCACGGGCAGGCGATCACCAGCACGGCGACCATGTTGATCAGCGCGCGGGTGAAAGCGTTGATGTCTGCGTTGGCCGGCAGTGCGGGACCCAGGAAGTACCAGCCCAAAAACGTGAGCGCGGCGATGCCGATCACGATGGGCACGAACACCGCCGAAATTTGATCCGCCAACTGCTGGATGGGCGCTTTGCTACCCTGCGCCTCTTCCACCAGACGGATGATCTGCGCCAGCGCGGTCTCCTTGCCCACTTTCGTCGCCTCAAACTTGAGCAGCCCCAGTTTGTTGAGCGTCGCGCCGATGACGGGATCGCCCGGCCCTTTCTCCACCGGTAACGATTCGCCGGTGAGCATGGATTCGTCCACCGACGAACGCCCCTCGATCACTACGCCATCCACCGGGATTTTTTCGCCGGGGCGTACTAGCACGACATCGCCAACCAATACCTCATCTACAGCAACGGCAATCTCGACGCCATTGCGTTCCACCTGTGCCGTCTTCGCTTGCAAGCCCATCAGTTTTTTGATGGCCTCGGAGGCGCCGCCCTTGGCCCGCGCTTCGAGTAATTTGCCCAGCCGGATCAGGGTGATGATGACGGCGGACGTTTCCAGGTAGACGTGCCCATCCAGCCAACCGAAGACGATGGGGATGGAGTACAGATACGCCATCGATGAACCCAGGGCGATTAGCACATCCATGTTGGCCGAACCGTTGCGCAGCGCCTTGTACGCGCCCACGTAATACTGCGCACCGACGTAGAATTGCACCGGTGTGGCCAGGGCCAACATCAGCCAGTTTGCCCAGGGGGCGTGCGCCCACATCCCAAGCAGGCCAAAGTCTCGGGCCATCGAGAACAGGAACAGCGGCACGGTGAAGATAAGGCCGATGGCGAGCCTCCGCTTTTGGTGGCTGATTTCTGCCGCGCGCGCCTTGGCCTCCGCGTCCTCGGCTTCGCCGCCCAATTCGAGCGCCTCGAAGCCTGCCTGCGAAACCACCTTGCGGATTTCGGCCTGGCTCACGATTGTGGGGACGTAAGTCACGCGGGCTTTCTCGGTCGCCAACGCAACGTGCGCTTCGAGCACGCCTTCTAGTTGGTGCAAGGCGCTTTCCAGCCTCCGGGCGTCGTTATCGTCCGCCAGCCGTTTGATGATCAGGTCAGCCTCGCCGGTTGCAATGCCGTACCCGGCATACTCGATGCGCCCGGTCAGCGCGTCAAGGTTCACCAGCGTTGGGTCAAATGTCACTGTGGCGCGCTCCGATGCGAGGTTGACGACTGCGTTTTCCACGCCTTCCTGTTTCCTCAGGTTGCGTTCGACGGTCGCCACGCAGTTCGCGCAGGTCATGCCGGTGATGGGCAATGTTAAATGTTTGGATTCAGCCATAAGTCTTCAAGCGCATTATGCGCCTCCGTTTCTGATGCGTGATACGTGATGCGTGATTTCTCTTCACGCATCACGCATCACGTTTTACGCTACCGGGTAGTTGATTTCGGCCAGCAAGGACTTGATCGCTTCCTCACTCGCTGGTTCTTCGAAGGAAATGGTTGCTTGCTTGGTTTGCGCATCGGCATCAACGGACCACACACCTCTCATATCGCCCACTTCCGTCTTGATCGTGTGCACACAGTGCTTGCACGAGATATTGGGAATCGTATACGTCACAGTTTTCATAATTTTCTCCTTTTAATCTTCTTCTAACATTTGGATGAACTCACCGTGCCAAGTGTGATACCAGACCTGACCGGTAGTCCCATTCACGCTGAGCATGCCCTCAATGGTGTCTCCGGCGTGGGTATGGATGGTATAGTACCCGTAGAAAGGATCGGCGTCTTCCTCGACGGTGACACCAGGCTGATTTTCGTCGAGCCAGGTTTGGGCGATTTCCAGGGCTTCCGTTGCGGAGAGCGTGTTCTCGCCACTTCTCCAGGTGCCCATCATGCCACGCCGGTGCATCCCGTACTTCGCGTTCCACATCATGTTTGGCCCCATCTCAGGGGTGACCGCGCCGTTCCATTTGTTAACCAGCAGCTCCATCGCCCCGATGCCGGTATCTGTTTCGCGCGCGATGGCGTAGAAGTTGTGCTCAAACTCCATCATATCCACGATTTCCAGATTATCGTATCTCAGGTCAGCCAGATAGGTCTCGAGTGCCGTTTTGGCTTCTTCGATGGTCAATGTTTCACCTTGGCCCGGGGTAGGGGCGTTTGTCGCAGCGAAGGGGCAGCCCTCGCTTACATCTCCATCAGCACACATACCTGGTGTGATATTGGTATTCTCGGTGCAGGAAGCCCCCGTCGTCTGCCAGCGCATCATCCCTGGCCCCATGCCGAAACCTGGTCCATCGCAACTAGCGGGGTATGGTGTGGCGTCCGGCGTAAGTCTGGCAGCCAGCACCGGTGTACGCCAGGAGAAGCGTCCCAGGAACCATCCACCAACCAATCCAACGAACAATATTCCTAAAGCTACGAAAATCCCTAATCCAATCCATTTCCCTGCTTTCATCGTTACCTCCTACTATACTTTTGTCGCCAGCTCAAACACGTCGGCGATTTCCTGGAGCACGCGTTCGCGTTCCTGCGGATCGTCGCCGCGCACGGCGGTGATGACGCACGAGTTGAGATGTTCTTCCAATATTTGCACGCTCACTTTGTTTAGCGCTGATTGTACCGCCTGAATCTGGCGGATGATGTCAATGCAGTAGGCATCCTCTTCCAGCATTCTCTGGATACCACGCAAGTGACCCTCGGTAGTTTTAAGCCGCCTGAGTGCTCCCTCGTGGTGCGCTCCGAGGTGTTCGTGTGTCGAATAATCGTGCTCCTGCATAATTCTCCTTTTCCGGACTACTGAAAATTTGATATGTCATCCTCTGTATATCCCTACCCCCCTGGGGGGGGGTACAATTAAAGTATACAATGATTTACTTTAATTGTCAAGGGGTGTGACGTTGGGTGTGTTTAAGAATGGGCAACAGCTATGGCTTTCTCAACTTATGGTAGGTACGGCAATGCCTTCGCGCCCATTCTCAAGCACATCTGCGCAGTTTTGGCCAGGCCGTAAGGGTAGGCGCCGGTGCTGTGGGCAAAACTGCATCTGTGCGCTGTGTAAAGGAAAGCGCCCTGGTCTTGAGCCAGGGCGCTTAATTGTATTAAACGTCTCGCTAAACTACTTCTTTGCCGGCTTGTGACACAGCCACCAATCGAGACAGCCTTCTTTGCCTTTGCGTTCCTCCGCGATTTTGATGTCGTGTGGCGGCGGGACGATGACGTCAGCGCCAAACAGCGCGTTGTTGGGCCAGTTGGCGGGGATCGCAACTTTCTGGGAGTCGGCGATTTGGAAGCCCTTCATCATGCGCAGGAATTCGTCGAAGTTGCGCCCCAATTCCGCCGGGTAGTAGAGGATGGCGCGAATGGTGCCCTTCGGGTCGACGAAGAAGACCGCACGCACTGTGCTCGAGCCGGCGCCCGGATGAACCAAGCCCAACATCCCCGCAACCTTACCGTGGTCGGCGATCAAGGGGAACTCGATCTTGGTGTCGAGATTTTCCTCGATCCATTCCAGCCATTTGATGTGGCTGTACACCTGGTCGATGCTCAGCCCGATCAACTCGGTATTGAGTTCGCGGAACTGCGGGTAAAGCTGCTGAAATGCGTGGAACTCTGTCGTGCAGACCGGTGTGAAGTCCGCCGGGTGGCTGAAGAGGATGAACCATTTCCCCTTCATCGCCTGGGGCAACTGGATTTCACCGTGGGTGGTTGTCACCGTCATTTCCGGAAATTTGTCGCCAATCAGGGGCATGCTCGTACCTTCCATTTGTGTTACCTCCATATTGTTTTAGGTTGAATTGAACTACAAGGCAAACGATTGTTTGCCACTAACACATTTACGTGTTGGCCTGGCAGTCCGGGCAGATGCCGTAGAAGTCGAAGCGGTGGCCGGTAATCTGATAGCCGGTCTGTGCAGCCAATGCCTCGGTCAGGTCGGGCGCAGCGATGTAGGGCGCGTCGCTGATGCGATGGCATTGCGTGCAGATAAGGTGGATGTGTGGGGTAGGGTTGCTGGCGTCGTAGTGCGTATCGCCGTCGCTGAAGCTAATTTCTGTGACTTCGCCCATATCTTTCAACAGGCTCAGAGTCTTGTACACCGTAGCCAGGCTCATGGTGGAGAAGCGTGTCTGGAGCCGTTCGTGGAGTTGCGCCGCGCTAAGATGCTCGTTGGTGTGTACAAGCATATCTAGCAAGGCCAACCGCTGTGGCGTGATGCGGCAATCCTGCTCGCGCAGTTTGGCAATCAGTGTCTCTAGCCTGTCATCCATTTCGTTATTCATAGTTATACCTTAATAATAATTATTATCTATAAGTAATTATAATCGATAGTATCCTTTTTGTCAAGGGGGAAAAATAAAAAATCGCGGCTTGATGTACGATATCAAGCCGCGACGAACGTATGGGTAAGGGACTAAAAGGTCAAGACTCTCCAATCCCCTTGCAGCTTCTCCGTTAACGGCATACCCATGTATTTCACATCGATGCCGAGTGCGCTGAGTCGCTCGCTGACGCCGTAGGAATCCGAGCACGCTTTACACGCCTCCAGCACCACGCCGTCAGCCTTCATCGCCTTGATTGCGTCCTGCAGCGTAGGATCTCGGGTGAGGAGTTCCGCCGAGGGGCCCCAGACGATGAGCGTCACGTCGTCGAACCAGCCATGCCGTTTGGCATTGCGCGTGTACATAAAACAAACTTTGTGCGCAACCGCCGGGTCGCCACTGCTCCAGATGACGGCTAACTTTGACATCATATTCTCCTGTTTTTGGCAGTAGTTTTCTGGGAAGTATGGTGCACGGAGGAAATGCCTATACTCCTTGCCCCCTACTTCTTGCTTCCTTACGCTTTAGCAACGACGTTTACGGTATTTAACAGTATATATGGCAGATTGAAGTTATTGTAGATCCACGCGGTTTCCCGGCTGAGGGCGGCGATGTTCTGCAGCATCTCGTAGATGTTGCCGGCGATGGAAATATCCTTGACGCGCCCCACAATCTCGCCTTTTTCCACTTTGAACGCCAGGCTCCAGGTGTTAGAGAACGCACCGGAGATGATGTTACCCTGTCCCAGGCCCAGAGGATACTCGACGAGAAGCCCCTCGTCCATGCCTGCCAGCATCTCCTTGAGCGATATGTTGCCGGGCTGGATGCAGAAGTTGGTCGTAGAAGGCCTTGGTGGGTTGAATAAACTCCGTGAGCCGTTGCCGGTGGACTGCGCGCCGGCTTGCGCGGCGGTCTTCAGATCGTAGATGAAGCTATTGAGCACACCGTTTTTGATGAGGGTCGTGCGCCGGTGGGCTACGCCTTCATCGTCATAGGCGGCGCTGGCGAACTTGCCGCTGATAGTAGGGTCGTCGATAATGGTGAGTTTTTCATCGAAGATTTTCTCACCAAGCTTGTCCCGCATCGGCGAAATGCCCTTGTAGACGTTCTTTCCGTTGATGGCGGGCAGTACTGGCAAAGCCAGCACCAATGCGCCAGTGGGCGAGAAAATGACCGGCATTCTCCCGGATTTGACCGTCGCGTTGCGTTTGGCGAGGTGCAGCTTTTCCGCTAGTTCTTGTGCCGACGCCATATAATTCTCCTGCCAGGTCGTCGTGCCGGATGTGTCGAACATCATTAGCACGTCATCCTCTTGCACGCGGTCGATACGCACGTCGATGGAGAGTGGTGAGCGTTGGAAGGCGATGTCTGTGCCCGCGTGGTTGCGAACCTTCGCGCTCTGCACGCCGCGTTTGAGGTCGACAAAGACTTGGGATTCAGACTCGACTTCGAGGAAGAGATCCACAATTTCCTGGCCGATTTCGACCAATCGGGGGATGGGTACCTCGACGATTTTAGGATCATACGTCACCACGTCCGGCGCGGGTTGGGGGGAAGGGAAAACGAGGGGGATTTTGTCCCCGTACGCCGCCGATTCCAGGACGTTGTCCACCAGCTTGGCGGTGGCGGCTGTGTCGCTGGTAGCAGCGAAGCCCAGTTGTCCATCTTTAACGACGCGCACGGCGATGCCGGAGGTCTCTTCGACCTGACTGGCTTTAAGGCGGTTGGACTCGTAACTGACGCTGGTCGCTTCGCGCTGAATTTCTACGACTTCAACTTGATCCGCTTGCGTTGTGAGTTGCTTGAGAATATCCATTTCACTTTCCCCCGATCACGACGTTTTGGATGCGAATGTGCGGTGCGCCAAAGGCTACGGGCAAACCGCTTTGCCCTTTGCCGCACATGCCCCCAGATTCTATCCACTTAAAATCGTTGCCGATAGCGTCAATGTTCATCAACGTGGTGAATAAGTTACCCGCTAGGATGACGTCTTTGACCATCTCCGCGATTTTTCCATCGCGGATCATATAGGCGTAGGCCGAACTGAATGAGAAGTTTTCCAGGGCTGTCTGCCCGCCGTACATATCGCAGGCGTAAACACCGAGTTTGATATCCTTGATCATATCTTCAAAGGATGTGGTCCCGTTTTCGATTGCGGTGTTCGTCATACGCACGATGGGTGGATAGCGATAACTGGTGGCCCGCGCATTGCCCGTGGGCTGCTCACCCAGTTTGGCCGCAGTCTCCCGCGAGTGCAATCGCCCGACAAGGATGCCATTCTTGATCAAGTCGTTGCGCCGTGTAGGGGTGCCTTCGTCGTCATATTTATGCGTACCGCGTAGGCCAGGCAGCGAACCGTCGTCGAATATTGTGAGAATATCCTGCCCGAACCGTCGTCCTAGCACCATCATTTCCTGAGCTTTGGGGTTTTCGTAGACGAAATCGGATTCCGAGAGATGCCCAAACGCTTCGTGAGCAAACACGCCGCTGAGTTTTTGGTCAAGGATGACGGGGTATTGCCCGCCGACCACGGTTTCTGCACTGAGTAGATCGATAGCCCGTTTAGCAACTGTTTGGGCCAGGTCTTCGTGGCCTTGCACGAACTGGAAGCCATCTTGGGCGGAGAGGCTTTCGGTCGCCTGTTGCACGTTGTCGCCTTCTCGGGCAATCGCCATCACGTAGGTCGTTATCATCGGGCGGTCTTCCTCAATGAGTGCGCCTTCGGAATTGGCGAACAGGATATGGCTGAACGTGTCGTTATAGAGCGTCATCGAGTCGATAATTTTGTCGCTGTGCTGAAGGATGATGCTATTGTAGCCTTCGACCAGCGCCTTTTTGTCGGCCAGCGAGACGCCGCGGAAATCGTGCTCTAGCGTGACGGTGAGGTGATCTTCGACAATGGGGATCGGTGCCAGTTCTATCGGCTCCTCAGCCTGAACAACTTTGGCGCATTGGTAGGCCTGTTCCACTTTGGCCACCAGATCATCGCGCGCGTTGAAGGTGGCGACACCCCAGCCACCGCCTTTGCACATACAGCGCACGATGCCGCCGGCGTCGATGATGGCGCCAGCGTTTTCCAGGTCGGCGCCGCGATACGAAACGGTGGTCGCCTCCCGCTCTTCCAGGCGGATTTCAGTATAGTCCGCCTGGCTGCTTTTGAGAGCAGCTTCAATCTTGCCTTTCATAGGGCCTCCTTTCGAAACTATGAATCACGACCACGAATCTACTCCAATTTCCACGAAGATCAAACTGGGGTAGAGTTATGGTAATGGGCAGTGAAAACTTTCTCTCAGTGCATCTCCTGCCCGCCAGTGACGTTGATCGCTTGCCCGGTCATGTAGCTGGATTGGTCGGAGGCCAGGAAAACGACGACGTTGCATATGTCGTCGTAGGTGCAGCCACGCTTCATCGGCACCTGGTCGATGTACTTCTGGCGCACTTCTTCTTCCGTGATGCCCTGGTTGCGCGCGTATTGCTTGAACAGCGACTCCGTCCATAGCGGCGAATCGAGCAGGTTGCCGGGACAGACTGCGTTGACGCGGATGCCCTCTTCGGCGAGTTCCAGGGCCAGGCTTTGCGTCAGGCCAATGCCGCCGAATTTGCTTGCGGCGTAGGCCGAGTTCTTGAAACTGCCCTTCTTGCCGGACTTGGAGTTGATTTGGATGATAGTCCCACTCTTGTGGGGCTTCATCACGCGAGCAGCGTGCTTGGCGACCAGGAAGTAGCCGACGAGATTGACGTTGATGACGGCCTGCCACTTTTTAGCATCGAACTCATCCACCGCGCCGGAAATCAGGATACCGGCGTTGGAGACGAGGATGTCCAGCCGTCCGAACTCAGCGACGGTGCGGTCGACCATCGCGGCGACCTGTGCTTCGTCGCTCACGTCCACCTTGACGGCGAGCGCACGCTGCCCGGTTTGCGCGGCGATGGTGCCAGCGGTCTGCTCCGCACCTTCCAGGTTCAAGTCCGCGACGACGACGTGCGCGCCCTCTTGCGCGAGCCGCTCACACAGTGCCGCGCCAAGTCCCTGCGCCCCGCCGGTCACAATAGCAATTTTATCTTGTAGTTTTCTTTCCATAAGGTTTTCCCCTTTTCTTTTACCACGAATCTTCACGAATTTTCACTAATTTTGATTTCTGTTGCGGAGGTCTGCTGTGTAGGATGATGTTTACCTACAGGATTTTACGTTCCCAATTCAGTTTACAATTATTACCAAAGTTGATCAATAGTCCCAGACGTAACCCAGTTGCTTTGAGGTAGTTGAGAATTTGGCCCTGTTCCAGTAGCCCCAATTGCTTGATAGCTTTGATCTCAACAATGATTTTGTCGTAAACTAAGAAATCGGGGATGTAACGTTGGCGTAGTGGTATTCCCTTGTAAGAAATCTGGATTGGTTGTTGTTCGACAAAGGGGATATTGCGCTCCTGTAATTCTATAGACAGTGCCTCCTGATATACTGCTTCTGCAAAACCTGGACCAAGTTGGTTGTAAACTTCCATTGCTGCGCCGACGATAGCATAAACTTCGTCTTTGTATAGCAAATCAACCGTTGGTTTGGTTTTTTGTATCATTGGTGCCTCTGCAAAACATACGACGAATTTGCACTAATCTTCACGAATAGAGGATAAATTAGTGTGGATTCGTGAAGATTAGTGGTTCAATCCTTGACGAATTGCACAACACCTCGTTTGCCGTTGATGAGCCAGTCCAGCTCTATGGCCGCGAGTGTCTCGGCTTGTCCTGGTTGTAAGCCCACCATAATTTCGCCTTTGAGGGTGCGCAGGAGGAGGTAGGGGCGGGGGAAGCCGGCGTCGGCGTGTGCGATGGGTGTGGTGTGGGGCCAGTGGCGGTCATCGAGCAAGCGCCGGTAGTTGACGTCGCCTTTGAGGATGATGAGATCAGCGCGGGCGAGGTCGTCGCGCAACGCGGGTGGCAGTTCCCAGAATGAGAGGCAGCTTGTCCAGAAGGGATCGGTGCTTAGAGATAGGTGATGTGTGATCCGGTGGTTGTGAAGGCGTTTTCCCAGTTTGGCGACGATGGGCTCTTTGGCGCTTTCGAGTTGTTGGATGACGAGCCGGATGTCCTCTGGCATCGCGTCGGAGACGAAGAAAGGCTGGTTCTTGAGGTAGAAGACGACGTTGCGCGTCCAGCCGTGCGTCAGCAGGAAGTCCGCCAGCGCCAGGTCGAAGAGGCTGTCCGCGCCGACATTGTCGTTGATGAAGGCGATGGTGTCAATTTGCTTCTCGCTCTGGCCGCTCTCTGACCGAGCCGGCATGCGCATGGCGTTGGGGGGCACGGTCGGAGACCGGCCCCAGCAAGTGTGTGTTCGTTGGGAGAAAAATGCCAGCACCTCCTCTGTATCGTCGATAAGCAAGTTATCGCGCTCGGTGTGGGCATCCAGGCCACGATGTGCACTTTCTCTTATGGTGAAGTTGCTCAGGTCGGCGCGGTTGCCCCACAGGGCGGAGTGCAGCAATAGCACGGACCGTTCTCCAGGCGGTAACGCTTCGATTTGCGCCCACACGGTCGCCAGTTGCGCGATGGCAGCGGCTTCCTGCGCGCGTTTCTGTTTGGCAAAGGGGTCGTGCCCTTGCCAAGGATCGGGTTGGAAGTAGCGCGTGGCTTCCAGCAATCGCCGGTAGAAGTACGTCTCGGCGAAGTACCATGAAACTTCGAGCCACGTCTTGCCTGCATATTGCGCCTGATGCGCGTTCCAGAACGCCGTGTCCGGCGCATCCTCGGTCAGTGGCGTGATGGGATGGTGAGCGATTTCATCCCGAAACGCTTCGAGCGCCGCCACGATTTCCGGCGGATAAGCGTTATCTGCAATGACCCGGCGGATGATCTCCGGCTTGCGCTCCACAATCGTCGCCCGCGCGAACGACCCCGGCTCCCCCGTCATCAAGGGCGGTGGGTTACGGGTTGTGGGTTGTGGGTTATGGCCCGTCATTTCCTATTTGCCATTCGCTACGGCAACATCACCCTTAATAGCTCCGTCTCAGCCTCCGTCGTCCATTCGCGCCCGTCCTTGAGTTTGGCGTAGACGGTTGGTAGCGCATCCTTCAAATCGGCCAACGCGGTGAGGGGCAGGGGCTTGATGTGCGGGTAGATGACGATTTTGCCGGGGAAGCGCGTCTCGTCCACCGCTTTGAGGCCGTCGTAGGCTGCCTCCAGCGAGCCGACCGCGGCTACTGAGCGGTTGGGCGACAGTTGCCCGGTCTCCGCCTGATCCAGCATAAAGCGCATGTTCTCAATAGTGGAAGCCGAGTGCCCGATGACGCGCGCCTGCTTGAGGTAGGCGTCGCTTAGGTCGATGTCGGCGTACTTGCCACGCGGCACCCCCGCGAAGATATTCATCACGCCTTTGGGAGCTAGATAGGTCGCCGCATCGGCGATGACGGGCGTGACTGGCGCGAGGACGATAATGTCGTCGAAGCCGCTAACTTTGAACGGTGCCATAGCGGCAGCGTAGGTCTCCTTGTTCAGCGGGTTGAGGCAGATGAACTCGACGCCCTTGCTCTTGGCCTCCGTGCTGAAGCTCGTGCAGAGGTCGTCCAGCCGCTCGTCGCTGATGTCGGTGCAGACGATGGTCGCCGGGCCGTTCTCGGCCTGGATGGCGGCCTGGACGTGCATCCGTCCCATCGGGCCACCCGCGCCGACGAACCACGCGCGTCCGCCCGGTTTGAGCGTGGAGCGCGCAGGCGTGTCGCTGTAGGCTTTAGCGATGTCGGTACCTGTGCTACCGACGTAGAGCCAGCGGTTGTAGTGGATGCGGCCCACGTCCACCTTGACCTTGCGCGCCAGCGCTGCATCGTCCATCAGCACCATGATGCCGTAACTCGCCAGGTTGGGGCTGGCCTGCTCGATGAGATCGGCATCGGCGCCCAGGAGGATGATGTCCTCCACGCCCCTGCCGGTGTCGCCGCTGTCGGCTGCGGGAGAGACGGGCGCGTCGTCGGTTTCGACGGTCGCCGGGTCGGGCAGTTCTGGCACATCCTCCACTTCGATGCCCAGTTGCGCGGCGCGTTCTTTGAGCCACGTGGCGAACGGCGCGGGCACGTTCGTCAGTAGCAGTTTGGCAGGGTGGGCGGCCTCATCGAAACCCCGGCTGAAGGTGTACATCCCCTTAGCGCGGTCCGTGCCGATGATCCACATCGTGCCGCCATTGCGGGGTGCGGTGCGGTAGCGCAGTTGGTACGCAGCGATGACGCACGCCCACGGCTCGGTCAGCGCGGCTTCGGCGTAGCCGGTGTCGGCTTCCTGGATGGGGATGAGGTAGTTACCGTGGTCGCCGTTGAGCACGCGCTGGTCGATGATGGTGTATTCGGAGAGCCCGCCGTCGATTTCGTAGCCGTAGGAGCAGTTCTCACCTTTGTAGAAGATGTCCGCCTGGACGATGAAGCGGTCGCCGAGCTGGTACTGGTCGCGCAGCGCCTCGCCCACGCCCACGACGGTGATGCTCACCTCGTGGCCTAGCACCACGGGCTTCTCGCGCATATTGCGGTGGATGCGCGGGTGGTTTTGCCCGGCGCGGATTACCTTGATGTCCGAAAAGCAGTGCCCGCAGGCGTCGTGGCGGACAAGCAGTTCATCCGGGCCGTAGGTCGGCATCGGGACTTCGATGGGTTTACGATTCACGCCAAAGTTTTCAAAGCCCGCGCCGTAAAGCGGCCACAGACGGTTCGTCGCAGGCAAGGGCGCATCGGCGCGTTGGTATTGGGTGAGTTTGTCAGTCATATTGTTAGCTCCTTGAGATTGTGAATGGGATTAGGGATCAGGAATTTGGGATTAGGGAAACCAATCCCTGATCCCGAATCACACATCCCTATGCAATTCCTTCAAAAACGCCTTTCCTTCTTCTGGCGTCAGCCGTTCGACGATGTGCATCAGGAAGCCCTTACCGCCGAGTTCTTTCTGGATGGTGAACGCGCCTTTGCGATCCACGTAGACCTGGCAGAGTTTGCCGCCGTCGCGGATGCGTTGGAGGAGCGGCAGCCAGCCGTCGGCGAGCGGTTGGCCGTCGCCGGGCTGCCACTGGATGCCGCGCAGCCGTTCGATGCCGAGCAGGTAGTCCAGGTGTGGGATTTGGCCCTTGCCGTCCATGTGGTAGAAGCCGTAGTCCAGGTGATCGCAGCACGCGACCAAATCGGGCAGGACGAAGCGTTCGAACATGCGCGGCGAGATCATATACGAAAGATCGCATTGCAGCATGTAGCCCTTGCCAGGCGACCAGCACGGCCCCCAGCAGGCGTTGCCACGCCCGACAGAATCGGTAATGGCGTAGAGTTCGTCGTAGTAGCGCAACCACAGCGGTGTGATCTCGCTCACCAGCCGGGCGACCTCGTCTGGCGCGTCGATCAGGTCGAGCAGGAGCTTCTCCGAGCCGCGCAGACTGGCGAGGACATCCAGGTTGCCGCCGATGTCGGTGATGCCGACGAGGACCTGGTCGCCCCAGCGTTCGACGGCTTGCCGGGTCGTATCCAGCACACGCCGTAGCCAGGGGTTGTCGGCATCGTAACTGGGGTGAATGTCTTCCAGGCGCTCGACGTTTTCTAACGGCCAGAACCAGGTCGTGTCGGGCGTCCACGAGACGCGCGAACCCAGGAACGCAGCCATCACGCCGGGGCCGTAGTTAACCCACCATTTGGGATAGGCGTCGCCAAGCCAGTGGGCGGCTTCGAGGATGCGCTCCCAGTTGTCGAGCACCTGCTCCACCGGCGTGTCCAGGCCGTATTTGGTCAGTTGTGACCAGTCGGCCATAACCGGATCGACGGTTTCCAGCACCACCAGCGGGCGTTCCAGTTCCCCGGCCCACCACGCGTTCCAGTCCCGTGCAATGCGCGCCCAATCCGATTCCGTAAAGCGAATGTTGACGGTCATATAGTCCTCCAAAATCATGAATCATGAATTATGAATCAAGAACCGTGACTCGTAATTCATGATTCATGTTTTTTCGATTCAGTACCGGCACGCTTCCTGCACGACCTGCATCAGCCAGCGCATGCGGCCCACACCGGTACCGGCGGCCGTTGAACCGGCGGTGGCGATTTCGAGGCCGCCGGTGGCACCGGCTTTCTTGAAGTCGCTGATGACGTGCTGGCGAATTTCCTCCGGGCTGCCGTTGCGCAGCAGCAGTGGCGGCAGTTGCCCGAAGATGTAGGCGTCGGGCATCTTCTCGCGGATCAGGGCGGCGTCCACGGTGGGGCCGTAGTTGACGGCGCGGATGCCGAGTTCGTACTGCATCTCCAGCAGGTGGCCCATGGCGCTGTCGGAGTGCTGGTAGCGGCGGGCCGGAGGCGGAGCCATGGCGTTGAGTACCCGCTCCAATACCGGGAAGCAGTATTCGCGGTAGAGCTTCTTGTTGAAGAACGCGCAGTTGTCGTCGGTGATCCACCAGCCCGGCTCGGTGTTGCCGCTGAATTCGCGCAGCACGGTGTTGAATTCGACCATTTTCTCCGCCAGGATGTCACGGAAGCGGCGCATCAAGTCGGGGTGGTCGTAAATCCAGTAAAAGACGGTCTCCGTTTGGAGTATGGACGTCATAATCGTCGCCGGGCCGCGGCTGCCCGTGCCGAGTTTGGGCAGGGGCTTGCCGGCGGCCTTGCGCGCTTCCCATTCCGCCAGATACGGCTCAGGCAAGGCCCAGGTGCGCATGTCGGTGGCCTCGGCCTTGTCGAGGATACGCGCGAACGCGGCGACGTCGTCCGGGCCATCGCCCTCGTTGACGGCGGTGAGCCATGGGGTGCCGCCCTCGTGGTAGGTGAAGATACAGTCGAAGAGGTTTTCGATGCGGTGTGGCTCGTTTTCCCAGGTGTCCTCGTTGAAGAAGGCGCGGCCCACGTACTCCTGCAAGATGGCGTTGACCTCTTTGTGCAGCGCGTTGCGGTAGGCCGTGTCGTGGTAATAGCGCAGCGTCGAAGGCACGTCCATAAATTCGAAGATCCAGTGATCGTCCGGCGAGAACGAGAGCGCGCAGCGCGGTTTATCGGCAGTGAACGCGCGGCACCGGGCGTTTTCTTCCCAGAAGGCGTGCACGTCTAAATCTTTCGTCAGTTCCATAAACTCTTGTTCGATGATAGGCATAGTTTCCTCCGTGAAAAGATAAACCACGAATCTGCACGAATTTTCACGAATAAAACTCAGAATTGGTGTGGATTCGTGTAGATTCGTGGTAGAAAGCTCTCATTTTTCCTTGACGATATTCCCGATCTCAAATGCCGGTCCCAGGTATTCGCCGATGCCGTAGTAGCCGCCGTCATCGGGCGCCCAGAGGATGGGGCGGATTTTCTGGACGGAGAGCTTGCCATCCGCGTCGAAGGCGTCGGCGTCGGCCTTGATGTCCAGGATTTCGCCGACGAAGAGGGTGTGCAGGCCGATTTCGAGGGTGTGCAGCAGCTTACACTCCAGCGCCATGGGGAATTCGGCGACGTAGGGCGCATCGACCAGATCGCTTTTAACCGGCGTGAGGCCGGCGGCGGCGAACTTGTCCACGTCCCGCCCGGAGACGAGGCCCACGTAGTCCGCCTCCTTGACGTACTGCTCCGAAGCGATGTTGACGGTGAACGCGCCGCGCGCGACGATGTTGCCGTAGGTGTACGTCGCTTTGCGCAGCGAGACGGAGACGCATGGCGGGCGCGAGCAGCAGATGCCGCCCCAGGCTGCCGCCATAAGGTTGGGCTTGCCCGTGTCGTCGTAGGTGCCGACGATGAAGACAGGTGTTGGATACACAATTGTTTTAGCGCCGCGTGATGTTTTCATAGATTTTTCCTCCGTTATGGTTTCCACTTTTTCAGACGGTCCGGGCAGATGCCGTGGGTAAATGTGGCTTCGGAATGGGCTTCGACGTAGTTCTGCACCTCGATCCATTCTCCTTGTTCGTTTTGAATCTTGCGTCCGCACCATGCACAGATGGGGACAATGCCACTCAGCGTTTTGATGGCGGTTAGCGCCTCCTGGAGTTCGGTGTTACGCTGTTGAAGTTCCCGGTTTTGGGCGGCCAGTTTTGCGTTCGCTTCTTCGAGTTGTATCTGTAGCTCGCGCAATGTGAGATGGACGCTGATGCGCGCCAGGACTTCCTCCAATTGAAACGGCTTGGTCAAATAGTCCACACCACCCACGGCGAAGGCTTTGACTTTGTCCAAAGGCTCGTTGAGCGCACTGATGAAGATGATGGGGACTTTTGCTGTTTGCGGCTTTGCTTTCAGACGTTCACACACGGTATAGCCATCCATGCCGGGCATCATGATGTCCAGCAGAATCAGATCGGGTGGAGCCTCCACCGCCGCTACGAGCGCCTCTTCACCGTTGGATGCTGTATGTGCTTTGTAGCCTCTTTGCGTCAGGATTTGCGTGAGCAAACGCAGATTGTCCCGTGTGTCATCCACGATCAGGATTTTTTGCTTTTTCGGTTTGCGTCTTCATGTCCATCCACTTGATTTTGAGCAGGATATGGGAGTTCGTTCGTCAAAACCTCGAGACGTAGAGTACTTCAAGGGTTCGTGTGTCGCGCAGCCAGACGGCCTGGCGCATATCGTAACCGCTTTGCGGTCATATTCGGCGGAGAGGCGCATCGTCTGGCGGAAGAAGACCACCGGCGCCCACAGAAACGCCAGCGCCATGGGAGTGTCGGCAAACTCCGGCCGGTAAAT
The DNA here is from genome assembly GCA_049975385.1 of Anaerolineae bacterium. GTDB lineage: Bacteria > Chloroflexota > Anaerolineae > B4-G1 > SLSP01 > DSWT01. The sequence goes on from JBNGDO010000065.1 coordinate 18,124, forward strand.
AGCTTGTCCCATACGCAACAACTGGAAGCGGTGCAGCGTGAATGCAAACTCCCATAGCACATACGCACAACTCAACCCGAGCACGACCCGTGCTTCCCATTTGTGGCGCGACGATAAGGCCGGCGTTAAATATAAACTTGTCATACTTCTGTCCCAATATGTTGCTGTGTTGGATTTCGGGTATGCTCGTGGTCCGTCGGCAGTGTGAAGTAGAAGCGGCTGCCTTGTCCTGGAGCGCTTTCAACCCCTACTGTGCCGCCCAGCCGTGTGACGATGCGCCGGACGATGGAAAGTCCCAATCCGTGGCCTCCCGCGTGTGCTTGATGTAAGCGTGTGAACTGGGTGAAAAGCTGCGCTTGCTGTTCTGGCGTGAGTCCTGGCCCGTTGTCTTGCGCCCAAAACTGGACGAACATCTGCCGAAACGGCGATATGCGTATCCAGGTATCGTCGCCCCGATTGTCTATGCCTGCTGGCGAATGCGCGGTTTCTACTTCTTCCTGCGGGGCTCTCACCTTCACCATCTCCCATCCCAGTTCCACCCGCGGGGGTGATCCGCCGTACTTGAGGGCGTTGCCGAGATAGTTGGCCCATACCTCTTCGATCCAGGGAGCATATCCCACTGCGACTGGCCATCGCTCCGGCATGATCAGGGTGGCCCCAGTGTCGGCGATCATTCGCTCGAGACGCGCACGCACTTCGTTCACAATCACGCCCATATCTAGCTCTTGGCGCGGAATGGATTCCAATTTTCGCACGCTTGCCAGTAACAGCAATTCATTGATAATGTCGGACATCTTATGTCCGCCGCGCACAATCTGCTGGGCGCTTTCTACGATTTTTTCCGGCGACTGTTTGATCGCCTGTTTTTCTATCAAATAGGCATAGCCTATTATAGCCGTCAACGGATTTCTCAAATCATGCGCGACGGTATGGGCGAAGGCGTCCAACTCAGCATTGCTGCCTTCGAGTTCTTGGGTATAGGTCTGGAGTTTCGCTTGTGCTTGTTTGCGTTCGACGATTTCCTGTTGTAGATTTAGTGATATCCGTGCCTGGTGGATGCCGATGGCCAAGGTCATCGCAACCTGGATGGCAAACCTGGAATGCTCGGCGGTGAAAGCGTGTGGACGTTCGGATTCCAGTATAAGCGCGCCGATGATTTGGTTCTGAAATGGCAATGGGACCGATAGATAAGCACGTGTGCCGTTGGCATATAGTTTCCTCTGCATCGGTGAACGCACGGCAACTGTGTTGAGATTCGGAATGTGTTGGTAACGGGAGAGTTGTTCAATTATCGTTGAGGCTGTTTGTTCATCTATTGCAAAGTGGCTACTTGAATTCTCAACAGCTTCTATGGCGAGAACTTTCAGCGTAGCACTATCGCAGCATTCCAACACGGTGACCCGCTGGCAGTCTACTGCTTGCCGCAAACGGGTAGCTGTGATGGCGGCGATGGATTCCGGGGCGGAGACGCCGAGAATCGCCATATCCAACTCGCGCAAGATCTGAATTTGTGCTTCGGTGCGTTGGCGTTCGGCGACTTCCCGTTCGAGCCGCGTATTTTGCGCCTGTAGTTGTCGCTGAATCTCGCGTAGCCCGAGATGCGTTGCAATCCGCGCCAGCACTTCTTCGGGCTGAAATGGTTTGGTGATGTAGTCTACCCCCCCAGCTTTAAACGCAGCCACTTTGTCTTGGATTGTATTCGCGGCGCTGAGAAAGATGATGGGGATGTCGCGTGTCGTGGGATCGGCCTTGAGTTGCGCACAAGTGGCGTACCCATCCATGTCCGGCATCATCACATCCAGCAAAATCAGGGCGGGCGGCTCCTGGCGTGCCGATTCGAGCGCCTGAAGACCGCTGTTGGCTGTACGCACCTTATAGTTGTGCAGTGTCAACACTTGCATCAGCGTATGCAAGTTTAGTGGCGCGTCATCAACAATCAAGATCGTATCTGAGCTGGCCTCGGAGTCCATAGATTTCTCCAAAATGTTAACAGATGAATGCCCTTACCGAATGATGTGCCTTAAAATCACGTCGGGTTCTGTAGTGTGTATTGTTGCCTTGAGATTGGACAGCGTCTCTTGCCCGGGTGGTAGGTGTTTCCCCACTTGCGTATAGAAATCATTGCGCATTTTCCGCGTGGGGAAGTGCGCTCTGGCCCATTCACTCTGGTAACCTAATCCCAGCGCGCGTTGCATCACCGTATGCCCGTAGATGAAGGCCGCGCCGTCCAGAAACGCCTCGCGCACCGGACTTAACTCCGGCGCGGCGAAGTCGTCCACCAGCCGGTTGCCGGGCGCGTTCATCTCCGTCCCCACATTCAACGGCAAATCGAGTCGTTGTGCCAGCTCCACGATCTCGTATAGCTTTTGCAGCTTGATGCGCTTCACTTCTGGATCGGCGATATTCCAATTGCGGTCGGGGACGATGTTGAGCGCGACGGCGCCTTTGCCGATGAGCAAGTCGAGGAGCTCTTCTTCAGCTTGTTCACCCGTCGATGTCCCGTCGAGCCAGGTGGCGCAGGGCAGCGCGCCGCAGGCCAT